>CAWVDV010000034.1:0-6126 GCA_963928115.1 Bacillota bacterium
ATTTTAAAATTTATATTGATTTCAGAAATTTAAACATATATAATAAATAAAAAATCAAGGAGGAAAAAGATGGATTTAGATAAAGTATATGAATTAGTAAATAACATACCAGTAACAGAGCAAAACGAAGAATTAATCGAAGAAATCAAAGATGATTTAGCAAATGGAGAATATAAAGCTGCAATGGAAAAATTGCAAAAAATAAAAGAAATGGAAAACAATGAAGAAAACCAAGAAAAAGTAGTTAAAAAGAAAGCAAAAAAGAAAGAAGAAGATAAATCTATATATCCTGCATTACTAAGCAATATAGAATTAGAACACATATATATGGGACTATTATTAAATAACCCTAAATATATTGTAAAATACTATTTTCTACACGATGATTGTTATTTTGAAGATAGCGAAATCTTGAATATATATAAAAGTGTACTATTTACAGAAGGTGGAGCATACACACCAGAAGCTGCAAAAGAAGGATTTAACTTTGCAAGAGAAAACGAAAGAACATATGAATTAAAAGGCGAATTAAAACAAAAGGTTCAAGATAAACAATATAATATGGAAAAAGTATATCTGGAATTAGGAAAGCTTTTTGTATTAAGAAAACATTATTTAGCAATACCAATTCAGGCAATTCAAGACAAAGTTGTTGAAATTAGAGAATATGAATTATATGACAAAATGTCAGTTGAAGAAGTTGAAAATGCAGTAATACAAGTAAGTGATACAGAAAAATTTAAAAGAAGTATATTAAATGAAGGTTTGACAAGTTTTTTAGAGTTAGGAGATAACAACTTAACAAATGGTTTACCAATGCCATTTCCAATATTATCACAAGTATTTAAAGGAATAAGAAAAGGTGAAACTATGGCATTTGCAATGCCTTCAAATGCAGGAAAGAGTAGATTTACAATTGATATTGCAGCACATACAGCATTTGTACACAAAAAGAAAGTTTTAATTATATCAAATGAAATGTCAGAAGAGAAAATGAAACTATGTTTAATAACTACAATATTAAATAATAAAGCTATACAAAAATTGCATGGTCAAGAAATACAAAAAACAGAAGGAGAACTATTAGATTTTAAATTTAGACCAGATAAAGGCAAAAAAGTAGAAGTAGATGAAAATGGCTTTGTAAAAAAGAGAGAAAAAGAAAAACAAGTAGATTTTGTAAAAAGATTAATGGATGTTTCTAGTGAGTTTAAGAAAGTAATTAGTGTAACAGATTGGGTAAATAAAGAAATAAAAAATTCAATATATTTTATCAATATAACAGACCATACAAATGATGAGCTAAGAAAAGTAATTTTAAATTATTACTACAAAGAAAAAATAGAATATGTATTTTATGATACTTTGAAAACAGATACAGCAAATATCGGAATAGGTGAAGAATTAAAGAAAACAGCTACAATACTTTCAAATTTAGCACAAAATTTAGGAATCTATATCTGTTCAACTTTACAACTAGCTGAAAGTGATACATTACCTGTAAATTTAAATGTAAATGATCTAGCAGTTAGTAGAACTGTTAAAGAAGTATTAGATACTTTATGTTTGATAAAGCAGATTAACAGAGATACTTTAGATAAATATGAATATTCATTACAAGAAGTTGATACTAAATTTTATGATTTGAGAAAAGTTGAAGATCCTGATGTTAGATATTATGCTTGTGTTGTTGATAAGAACAGGGCAGGTGCTAAACCTACTTTAGTGTTTAGACTTAATTTGGCTTATAATGTTTGGGAAGAGTTGGGATATTTGAGGTTGAAACAAAAATAAAGGACAAATTTCATAAAAATCACTTGACATAAAAGAACAAGTGTTCTATAATAAGAACAATAAAAACAAGGATGTGATATTTATGAATGAAAACAATAATATTGCACTAGTAGATGAAGAAGTAAATATAGTAAAATATGATACAGAAAATATTAAGAATTTAATTTATACAATTAGAGGTAAACAAGTAATGCTAGATAGTGATGTTGCAATGTTATATCATTACTCGACTAAACGTATAAACGAAACTGTTAGACGAAATATTGAAAGATTTCCTGGAAACTTCTGCTTTCAACTAACAAAAAATGAGACGGAAAACTTGAGGTCGCAATTTGCGACCTCAAGTTTAAAGAAAGAAAATTACGGTGGAAGAAGAACATTGCCATATGTATTTACAGAACAAGGAATAGCAATGTTATCAGGATTATTAAAAAATGAAATTGCTATTAAAGTAAGTATCAATATTATGAATGCTTTTGTAGAAATGCGAAAATTTATCTTAAATAATGCACAAGTATTTAAAAGACTAACAAATGTAGAATATAAATTATTGGAACATGATAAAAAATTTGATGAAGTATTTGATGAATTACAAAAAAATAAGAAAGAAGAATTTAATCAAAAAATATTTTTTGAAGGACAAATTTATGATGCATATAGTTTAATTATAGATATCATAAAGCAAGCAAAACATAAAATATTAATTATAGATAACTACATTGATGATAGCATTTTAAAAATTTTATCAAAGAAAAATAAAAATGTAGAAGCAGTAGTTTTAACCTCACCAAACTGCAATTTAAATAGATTAGATATAAATAAATTTAACAAACAATATCCGGTATTAAAAGTAGCAAGAACTAATAAGTTTCATGACAGATTCATAGTAATAGATGACAAACAATTATATCATGTAGGAGCATCACTAAAAGATTTAGGAAAGAAATGTTTTGCTATTTCTAAGATAGAAGATATGGAATATGTTGAGAAAATAAGCAAATTAAGTTGAAACTATAATTAATTTATGTTAGTATAGAAATAAATAATTTTGATTTCCTGTTCTAATTAAAGAGCAGTTTATAATAAATGTAACTTAATAAACTTAATTAGAAAGCTGATTAGCAGAAAGGAAAAATATGGAGATAATTATACTAAAAATTATTGCATGTATATGTGTAACAGTTGTATCAGGTATTATTGCCTATAAAGATAACTATGACTGGGCATGTTTTCTTGAAATATTAGCACTTGCTATCATTTTTTTGCCATGGGATAAAATACTTGAATTCTTTTTTAATAGTTAGGAGGTAGTATCATGCAAGTTGGTGATATTGTGACATTAGGAGTAGCTACTCCAATAACTAGAGTAATATTTGACTATAATCGGAGTTGTACATGTGTAATGTAAGAGTAAACACAAAATACAATTCTTATACAGACGAAAAAGTAATGCCTTTAAAAGAAGGTTGTACGGTATGGCTTTGCTCTAAGAATAAAGAATCTAAAAGATTTTGTTTTAGAGTTTTTTTAATGAGAGTTGAAGATGCAAAATTGGAAAAACAGATATGCTTGAACTCAAAAAGTGATATTGAAAATTTAAGAGATGTAGGAGAAATTGATACTGAAATGCAAATATTTTTAACATATGCATTAGAAAAATTAGCATAATTTACCAAATAAAGGTTGCAATTTGCAACCTTTAAATCATTTTAGAATTCAATTTTATGCTGACATCTGGAAGAATTGATGTAATTTCATCTGGCTCATTATTAGGTTTATACTATTGGATTTTGAAGAATTTTTATGGGGAAAGTGATACATTGCCAGTAAATCTAAATGTAAATAATTTAGCAGTTAGCAGAACTGTTAAAGAGGTTTTAGATACTTTATGTTTGATGAAACAGATTAACAGAGATACTGTAGATAAATATGAATATTCTTTACAAGAAGTTGATACTAAATTTTATTATTTGAAGAAGTGGGAAGAACTTGGATATTTAAGATTGAAACAGAAATAAATTATAAAATTTAATAATTGATATTGAAAAAAGCATTGAATTATGTTAATATACCTATACAATAATTTTTTAATCTCCTAATTTAATCAGCATAGGGAGTTTGAATAGATGTAACTATAAACAAGACATTATGAGGCAATTGCCAGGAGGTAATTTTATGAATGCAGCAGTAGCTATTTTAGTTTGGATATTTACATTGATTGTTCTTATTGTAATAATAGGAGAGATTAGATTCAGACAATCTTTGAAGAAAGAAAGTAATCATTCCTATTATGTTCGGAAGATAGAAGAAATCAAAAAAGTATTAAAAAATAATAAATATCCATGTCATTTTGATAAGATTAAATTTAGAGGAAAGAAATTAAACTGCTATGCCTATGCATTAGATATAAACGTTTCTGACTCAAAGGAATTATTGTGGCTTCCAGGATGTATTTCTGATGAAAATCTAGATAAAAATATATGGTCAACTCCAGACTTAATTGAAAGACTAAAAAAAGACCTTGACTTTTTAGGAATTTCATACAGAGATAATTCTAATAATTTATTAGAAGGAGAATGGAGAATTGCAATATACTATGAACCTGCTACGTATGATTTTCCTATTGGTTTTCATATTTCTAGGCAGGATATTGATGGTATATGGTCAGAAAAACCATCATGGGAAGGAAAGATTAAAAAGATAGGAGATAAATCTAATATACCACCTAATTTAGAAAAATCACATTTGTATTTGAAAAATGTCTTAATCTTATCAAAAAATAAATAGACATAAAAACTTGAGGTTCCAATTTGGAACCTCAAAAATATTTTACAATTTGATTTTGCTGGTATTGGCTGTCAGAAATTAACACGAGGCTATATCTTTAAAGTGAGTAAGTAAAAAAATAATAGAAAAAATACTTGACAATTGCAAACAAATGTTTTAAAATGTATTGCACAGTAATATCATAAAAATTATAATAAGTGTACTAAAAAATGAAACAAGAAATCATACAAATATGTTATTATAAGTAAATACTGAGAGGAAGTGATAGTTATGGAATTTGAGAAATCCAAGCTGATAGAATTAAAAGAAAAGTTTGATTCTATTATCAATACGGAAGAAAAAGACAATATAGAATTTTGGTATGCAAGAGATTTACAGATTCAATTGGGTTACAAAAGATGGGAAAATTTTATTGAAACAATAAAAAAAGCAATGCAATCTTGTGAAAATGCTGATATATCTGCAGAAAATCATTTTCGTGAGGTCACGAAAATGATAAATTTAGCAAAAGGTGCAAAGAGACCAATACAAGACTATATGTTAACACGATATGCTTGTTACTTAATTGCTCAAAATGGAGATTCTAAAAAAGAAGAAATCGCATTTGCACAAACATATTTTGCAGTACAGACTAGAAAACAAGAAATAATTGAGGACAGAATAAAATTAATGAATCGATTGGAAGCAAGAGAAAAACTAAAAGAATCTGAAAAGCAGTTATCTAAAAATATTTATGAGAGAGGAGTAGATGATTTAGGATTTGCAAGAATTCGTTCGAAAGGAGATTCGGCATTATTTGGTGGATTAAATACAATGCAGATGAAAGCAAAATACGGAGTAAAAGAAAATAGACCTCTTGCAGACTTTTTACCAACATTAACAATTGCAGCAAAAAATCTAGCAACAGAAATGACAAATTACAATGTGACTGAAAAAGATATGTATGGTGAAGAAAGTATAACTGATGAGCATGTGGATAATAACTTAAGTGTAAGAAACATGTTAAATAAAAGAGGAATAAAACCTGAAAATTTAAAACCAGCAGAAGATTTGAAAAAATTAGAAAGAAGAGTAAAATCAGAAAATAAGAAAATAGCTGATAGTAATAAATTGCCTAAAAATGAAGCAAATTAAGTTGAAATATTTTCTAAAATATGCTAATATATAAATATATTCTTTTGAAAATTCCTGTTCTAATTTAAGAGCAGTTTAAATAAAATGTAACTTGTTAACAACTTATTTTAGAAAGCCAATTGGCAGAAAGGAAACAATATGGAGAAGATCACATTAGTATCTAGTACAGAAGGAACAAGCAAAATAAAGATCAGATGTCTAAATTTTTCTAAAGAAAAACGAAAATTTGTAGAAGAAAGAGCAATAGCTCGGGATCTTTTTATGCCCCAAATGGGATGGGGAGGAGCAGGATGGCCTTTTGTATATGTAAGAGGAGAAGAAGAAGATATAAAAAAATTCTTTAATGATTTAAAGGAATACTTTTTTTAAAATCCATTCTATGATAAAAATTGGATATAATGTTGTGTAAGT
>CAWVDV010000035.1:0-6974 GCA_963928115.1 Bacillota bacterium
AGGAAGACATGATGAAGAATTAAACAAAATGCTAGAAGATAAAGAATATGCTTTAAAAGTTTTTGGTATTGAAAGAGAAAACAAAAAACCAAGAAAAGATATTGCTAAATGGTCAGATGTAAAAGAAAATATAGAATATATGTATGATGATGTATTTTATAGCAAAAAAAGAGATTATCCTTATCAAGTAATAAATGATAAAGAAAAAATCAAGAAAATATTAGATTTATATATCGAAAAATATTATGATGATAATGATGATAAAGATACTTGGTTTGAAAAAATTAAAGAGCTTGCAGGTGAAATGGGCTATGCAAAAGAGGTTAAGGAATTTAAAGCAAACCCAGATAAATATGAGGCTCATGTTGGAGATGTAAGTACTGTTTTAAGAGTTGCTTTAACATCTAGAACTAATACTCCTGATATGTATGAAATAATGAAGATATTAGGAAAAGATAGAATTAAAGAAAGATTTGAAAAAAGGATTTAGGGGACGGTCCTCTAAATCCCTGAAAACAGGGAACAGGGGACGGACCTTTAGATTATATTATCAATAAAAGATATTAAATAATAATTTATTTATTTCTCGGTTAGCGCTACATTATAAACAAATTCTAAATTAATAAAATAGGCCCCTCTCAAAGCAAGTTTGAGATTCTCCCATTTTATTAATTAAGAATTTCTAATATAATTTCGCTCACATTCGAAATTGCATAAATTATTATTTAATATCTTTTGTATAAAATTTATATAATAAAAAGAAAGGTCCGTCCCAGAATCCCTAAAAACCGGGATTTAAAGGACCGTCCCTAAATCCCGGAAAAGGAGAAGAAGATGGATTATAAAATAGGAGATATTGTTAGAACTAAAAAGAAACATCCTTGTGGTAGTAAACTATGGGAGATTACAAGAGTTGGTGTTGATTTTAAACTTAAATGCCAAGGGTGTGGTCATGTTGTTGTTCTGGAAAGACCAAAGGCTTTAAAAGCAATTACCAAATTGGAAAAAAGAGCTGACCAAATAGATGAACAAGAAAGCTAAAAAGAACCAAATATTTAGCACGAAGCTAGATATTTGGTCTTTTTCTATTACAGTTATTTTGAAAAATTTATTCATCATCTAAGATATATGAATCGATAAAATTCCAAACATCGTCTTTATAAATTTTTCTTTCAGAAGAAAAAGGTAAAGTTGGAATATCACCAATCGGATTTAATTGCTTTTGAAGGTTTTTTACTACACCATCAACTTTAGTAACAGCAATTTTATCAGCTTTGTTAGCTAAAATTAAGCAAGGAAATCCAGATGAAATTATATATCTATACATTAATCTATCATTGTCAGTTGGGTTATGACGAATATCTATCAAAAATATAATTAAAGCAATTTCTTGTCTCTTAGCTAAGTATTCTTCTATAAAATGTCCAACTTGTTCTTGTTCTTTTTTAGACATTTTACTATATCCATAACCAGGTAAATCAACGAAATAGAAAGTATCATCAATGTTATAAAAGTTGATTTGACGTGTTTTTCCAGGTGCACTACTGGTTCTTGCTAATTTTTTTCTATTAATCATTGTATTTATAAAACTAGATTTTCCAACATTAGATTTTCCAACTAAAACAATTTCTGGTAATCCATTTTTGGGATATTGTTTTGGACCAACTGCTGATATTTCAAATTTTGGGTTTTTTACTATCATAAATTTTCTCCTTTCCACCCATATAAGGTCTTAAAACCTCTGGAACAATAACACTACCATCAGGTTGATAATTGTTCTCCACAATAGCAATAAGCATACGAGGTGGAGCAACAACAGTATTATTCAAAGTATGAGCAAAATAATTACCTTTTTCACCTTTAATTCTAATACCTAATCTACGAGCTTGAGCATCTGTTAGATTAGAGCAACTACCAACTTCAAAATATTTCTTTTGTCTTGGAGACCATGCCTCAACATCACAAGATTTTGCCTTTAAATCAGCCAAATCTCCAGAACAACATTCCAAAGTTCTAACAGGAATATTCATGCTTCTAAAGAACTCAACAGTATAAGACCACATCTTATCATACCAATTCCAGCTATCTTCTGGCTCACAAACAACAATCATTTCTTGTTTTTCAAATTGGTGAATTCTATAAACACCACGTTCTTCTATACCATGAGCACCCTTTTCTTTTCTAAAGCAAGGAGAATAAGAAGTCATTGTATAAGGCATATCTTCTTTTCTCAAAATTTGGTCTTTGAATTTTCCAATCATTGAATGTTCAGAAGTACCAATCAAATATAAATCTTCACCTTCAATTTTGTACATCATTGCATCCATTTCTTCAAAACTCATAACACCAGTTACAACATCTGATCTAATCATATATGGTGGGATACAATAAGTAAATCTTTTATTAATCATAAAATCTCTTGCATAAGTCAAGACAGCAGAATGAAGTCTTGCAACATCACCTAATAAATAGTAAAAACCATTTCCAGAAACACGTCTTGCACTATCTAAATCAAGTCCACCTAAATTCTCTAATATTTCACCATGGAAAGGAATTTCATAATCTGGAACAACAGGTTCACCAAATTTTTGAATTTCAACATTTTCGCTATCATCTTTACCAATAGGAACTGATTCATGCATAATATTTGGTATCTTCATCATTCTAGTCTTGATTTCTTCTGAATATTGACTTTCTAATTTTTCATTTTCTTCTAATTTGTTATTTATTTCTTGAACTTGTCCTTTTATTTTTTCAGCCTCATCTTTATTTCCAGCTTTCATAAGTTCGCCAATTTTTGAACTTAAACTTTTTCTTTCAGCTCTTAAATTATCACCATTTAATTGAGCTTCTCTATTTTTCTTATCTAATTCAATAACTTCATCAACCATAGGTAACTTTTGGTTTTGAAATTTTTTCTTTATATTTTCCTTTACAATATCAGGATTTTCTCTTAAAAACTTAATATCTATCATAAAACATCCTCCTATTTTAAATAATTTCTTTCAATATCATCTACTAACTCAAATCTTACCTTTTGACCAGTAATATTATCAGGTCTTTCAGGTATTTCTTCTAAAAACATTTTCTCAGGTCTTACCCAAATGGAGCGTCCATCATCTCTATTATATAAAGGTTTATAAACTACCATTCTTTCTTTAGTTTCCGAGTCATAAGCCACATTTTCAACAAAATAATAATTACCTTTGAAGTGACGGTAAACTCGACCGATTTTAACTTCTTTCATTTTTCATCGCTCCAATCTAATTATGAAGTTCTAAACTTAATATCTCCATAATTTCTAATTTAATGATGATATTATATAATAAAAAGTGAAAAATAGCAATAAAACACTTGATTTTTATAAAAAAATCTGATACAATAATGTGCGTATTAAACACACCTAAGCTAGTTTTACGGGAAGTGCCTTAAAAAAAGGTCCTAAGAAACAAAAACTTAAGGTGGAAGAAATAACAAAAAGGGAGGAATAAAAAATGGCAGTAGTTGCAATGAAACAATTACTTGAAGCAGGTGTACACTTTGGACACCAAACAAGAAGATGGGATCCTAAAATGGCTGAATACATATTCCAAGCTAGAAACGGAATTCACATCATCGATTTACAAAAAACATCAAAAAAATTAGATGAAGCATATGCCTTCATCAAAGAACAAGCAGAAGAAGGAAAAACAGTTCTATTCGTAGGAACAAAAAAACAAGCACAAGAATGCATGAAAGATGCAGCAATCAAATGTGGAATGTACTACGTTGATCAAAGATGGTTAGGAGGAATGCTAACAAACTTTGAAACAATCCGTACAAGAGTACAAAGATTAAAAGACTTAGAAACAATGGCAGAAGATGGAACATTTGATGTATTACCTAAAAAAGAAGTAATCTTACTTAAAAAAGAAATGGAAAAACTAGAAAGAAACTTAGGTGGAATCAAAGAAATGGATAAATTACCAGGAGTTATTTTCTTAGTAGATCCTAAAAAAGAAAGAATAGCAGTATTAGAAGCTAAAAAATTAGGAATTCCAGTAGTAGGATTAGTAGATACAAACTGTAATCCAGAAGAAGTGGATTACCCAATTCCAGGAAATGACGACGCTATAAGAGCAGTTAGCTTAATTGCAGATGTTATAGCAAATGCAGTTATTGAAGGAAAACAAGGAGAAAGTTTCGAACCTGAAGCAGAAGCTGAAGAACAAGAAGTAGAAACTGAAGAACCTACAAGTATTGAAGAGGTTGTTGAAACAGCTGAAGAAGAATCTGCTGAAAAATAAAAGGAGGGATTTTAGATGGTTACAGCAAGCTTAGTTAAAGAATTAAGAGAAAAAACAGGTGCAGGTATGATGGACTGCAAAAAAGTTTTAACAGAAACAGATGGAGATATGGAAAAAGCAATTGAATTATTACGTGAAAGAGGAATAGCAAAAGCAGCTAAAAAATCTGGAAGAATTGCAGCAGAAGGATTAGTTGAAGCATATGTTTCAGAAGATGGAAAAACAGGAGCAATTGTAGAAGTTAATTCAGAAACAGATTTCGTAGCAAAAAATGAAGAATTTAAAACATTTGTAATGAATGTTGCAAAACAAATAGTAGAAAAAAATCCAAAAGATGTTGAAGAACTATTAGCACAAGATTCAATTGAAGTACCAGGAAAAACTGTTAATGAAGTATTAGTTGAAAAAATAGCTACAATTGGAGAAAACATGACTATAAGAAGATTTGCAAGATTTGAATCAGAAGGATTAGTTGAAAAATATATCCATGGAGATGGAAAAATAGCAGTTTTAGTAAATATGAAAAAGGGAACATCAGAAGTTGCAAAAGACATTTGTATGCAAATTGCAGCAGCAAGACCAGAATATTTAAATGAACAATCAGTTCCTGCAGAAAGAGTTGAAAAAGAAAAAGAAATTTTAAAAGCTCAAACAATGAATGAAGGAAAACCAGAAGCAATTGCAGAAAAAATAGTACAAGGAAGAATTGGAAAATTCTTTAGTGAAATTTGTTTAGTAGACCAAGACTTCGTAAAAGACCCAAATAAAAAAGTATCACAAGTATTAAAAGAAAATGACGCAGAAGTAGTAGAATTTGCAAGATTCGAAAAAGGCGAAGGAATCGAGAAAAAAGAAGAAAACTTTGCTGAAGAAGTTATGAAACAAGCAGGAATTTAAGAAAAAATTAAGAAATATACCAAAAATGGTATATTTTTTTTAATTTATATGATAGAATATCTCTGATAAGAATATAATAAGGAGAGTGGAAAAATTGTCAGAAGTAAAATACAAGAGAGTATTACTAAAATTAAGTGGAGAGGCATTAGCAGGAGAACAAAAGACGGGAGTAGATGTAGAAACAGTAGGAAAAATATGTGATAAAATAAAAGAAATAGTAGATATGGGAGTACAAGTAGCAGTAGTAGTAGGAGGAGGAAACTTCTGGAGAGGAAGAAACGGACATCAAATGGAAAGAACAACAGCAGACTACATGGGAATGCTTGCAACAGCAATGAATGGACTAGCACTTCAAGATGCACTAGAAGCAAGAGGAGTATATTCAAGAGTACAAACATCAATAGAAATGAGAGAAATAGCAGAACCATTTATACAAAGAAAAGCAGAAAAACATTTAAATAGAGGAAGAGTAGTAATATTTGCATGTGGTACAGGACATCCATACTTTACAACAGACACAGCAGCAGTACTAAGAGCAATAGAAATAAAAGCAGAAATAATACTACTTGGAAAAACAGTAGATGGAGTATATTCAGCAGATCCAAAACTAGATGCAACAGCTACAAAATATGATGAAATATCTTATATGGAAGTTTTAGAAAAAGATTTAAAAGTTATGGATTCAACAGCAACAGCAATGTGTAGAGATAATGATATGCCTTTATTAGTATTTGAAATAGCAAAACCAGAAAATATAGTAAGAGCTATAATGGGTGAGAAGATAGGAACAATAGTTAGATAAGATTGAAAAATTTAATTCTTTTCCAATCAATTTCTAATAAAAATTAAATGAAAAGAGGAGAGAAAATTATGGATTATACAAATTTAAAAGAAAAAATGGAAAAATCAATAAGCGTATATAGTGAAAGACTAGCAGAAGTAAGAGCTGGTAGAGCTAACCCAGCAATTTTAAATAAAGTAAAAATAGACTATTATGGAACACCAACACCAATAAATCAAGTGGCAGGAATTTCAGTTCCAGAAGCAAGATTAATTGTAATTCAACCATGGGATGCAAGCATATTAAAAGAAATAGAGAAAGCAATTTTGGCATCAGAAATTGGAATAAACCCAAACAATGATGGAAAAGTAATAAGACTAGCTTTTCCTGAATTAAATGAAGAGAGAAGAAAAGAAATAGTAAAAGATGTTCGTAAAATGGCTGAAGAAGCAAAAGTTGCAGTTAGAGCAATAAGAAGAGAAGGAATAGATGAAGCTAAAAAACAACAAAAAGATGGAGATATTACAGAGGATGAATTAAAACAAGCAGAAAATGAAATTCAAAAAATTACAGACAAAAGTATTGAAGAAATTGATAAAATATTAGAGAATAAAGAGAAGGAAGTAATGTCTGTTTAAAAAATTGAAAACATTCGGGAGACAGAAATGAAATTTAAAGAGGAATTAGAAGAATACCAAAATAAGATAAATGAAGAGTTAGTAAAATATTTAAGAAAAAGTAATTGTCCAGAAAAGGTTTTAAATGATTCCATGGAGTATAGCTTAATGGCAGGAGGAAAACGTTTAAGACCTATTTTAGTAATGGCAACATTCGAAATATTTGAAAAACAAACAGTCAGATGTATGCCATATGCAGTTGCAATAGAAATGGTACATAATTTTTCGCTAATTCATGATGATTTACCAGGAATTGATAATGATGATTTTAGACATGGAAAACAGACTAATCATAAAAAATTTAATGAAGCTACTGCTATTTTAGCAGGAGAT
>CAWVDV010000036.1:0-10060 GCA_963928115.1 Bacillota bacterium
CTTTTGAGTTTGTTGTCTATATTGAAATTATATATTAGGGGGTATTTTGTTGTCAAAGTTCATTTTCATTTATTACAGGATGCTTTTCTTCTCTAGTTCTAATTGATAGCTTTTCTCTTTTTCGCTATCTAACTCTATTTCTAAATCTGTTATTTTTTGTTGTTGCTCTTCTATTAAGTTGTTTCTATAGTTTATATTTGCAAATAAAAATACTATTAATACAAACATCATTATTATTACTAACGTGCTATATCTACTCATTGTTTTACCTCCTCAATTTCTAAAATTACTTTTATTTCTTTTCCATATTCGAATGTATCTTTAAATCCTACTACATAATTCCTATTGTCATCTTTTAATTTGCCTGCTTTTACCATGCTATCTAAAATAAACTTTTTAGCAAAACATACATTGTCTAAGTCTCTTCTTTTGTTGCCTTCAATCCAATGAAAATGGATTTTAATCGGTTTTTGATAGTTTGGTAATAAGTTTATATACCAGCCAATATCTTTTTCTATATTTTTCTTCATATTAGCTCCTGCAT
This sequence comes from Bacillota bacterium, assembly GCA_963928115.1. GTDB lineage: Bacteria > Bacillota > Clostridia > TANB77 > CAG-508 > CAG-269. The sequence continues at coordinate 545 of CAWVDV010000036.1, forward strand.
ATCTGTTTTTACGACATTCATTTATGTATTGATTCAAACTTGGTAATTTGAATGGAATTTCTACTCTGTTCATCTTCTGCTCCTCTCACATAATTTTCACATCTATAAACTTCTTTAAAATTTCTATCTTCTAATCTGTTACAACCTAAACAGGTTTTACATTTTGTTTCCATAGCTTATAATCCTAACTCTTCCAAAGTGTATTTTTTGTCTATTTCCATATTTTTGTACATTGTGTTCTTTGAAAAAGATGGAAATTCTAAACTGGCATCATCTTTAATTGTTATTTTTATATACTCTAATTCTGTAAAACAGTCATATTTTTTTGCAATCTGCAAAACTTTACTTCTAAAAGGTCTAATAACTCCTCTTAAATATCTTTTTTCTGCTTCATCTAAGACCTCTTTAGCTTCATAAACTGTCTTGTATTCTGGTTCTTCTATTTTTATTATTTTGCCTAAAACCCCTGATAAATTATCTTTCAAATTTCTCAAATCCTGTTCGTTTCTGTAATAACCCATTTCTTTGCATTCTCTGTAATAATTATTGTGTAATTTTATTAATACTGCATTGTTTTCAAAAGCTACTTTTGTTCCAATAGGTGCTTTCTTTAAATCTTCGTAGGTGTATTCTACTGATTCTAATTCTTCTTCCATAAACCATTCTAGATTTTCTATTTGGTATGGTATGCCAGTAGTATCTACTGTTTTTATTTTATATATTTCTCCTACTTTCACATCACTTGAATGCCCATATATACTTTTTACAAATTTTACTCTATCTCCAACTTTAAATTTCATCTTTCATTCCTCCTTAAATTCTTGGTATATGTTGCATATTTTCTGCAACCATTTTTTCTACTTCTGTAGTTTCCCTATATACTGCAACTTCTTTGTTTGTGACGTCACATTTCTTACTTTTATCTGTTGTTACAAAACCTAAATTTTCTAGTTCTGTAACACGTGGTCTTGCATTATTTACATCTGCTGTATTTGTATATTTTCTGTTATATAATTCTTGTGCTATTTCTCTTGTTGTCATTTCTTTGCCTTTTAAAATCTCTAATATTTGTTTATGTCTTTCGCTTAGATGTTCTTTCATATCTTCATAGCTTTTGTGTCTTGTCATAAATGTTATTGTATTCATTTGTTATCACTCCTAACTTCCATAAAATTTTAATTAAACTAGTATAAAATCTATGTTGTTTGTCGTCACAAATAGTTCTTTTATAAATCCATCTACAACTATTCCCATAAGTGTATTCATATTGATACATTTTACAGTTACTGCATTTTTGATGTACTTCTACTACATCAAAACTTCCCCATATTTCTTCTGTGTATCTTTCTTCTTCTAACTCTTGTTTGCATATCGGACATTTCATTTTCTGTTACTCCTTCACCAATTCGCACCATTCTAAATTTTTGTATAAATAAGCATATGGGTCGTTTGTATAATAATCGTTTGGATTTATTGCTATTCTTGACCTGACATCTGCTATTTTAGGTGTGAATATAACTTCTTTTATTGTTTTGTCTACTGCTTTTTGAAATTCTTTAATATCTGTATTCATAAATTCTTTAAACCATAATGTTAACTCTTCTCTATCAAACTTCTTGTTATAAGCTGTTTCTATTTTTTGTATGCTTTTATAAAATTCTTGTTTATTCATTTAACCACTCCTCTATCTCATCTTTTTTATTCTGTTTGCGGTTTTCTTCTTTAGCTTCTGCCAATGTTTTAATTCCTTTTTTAGACCAATTATTTAGAATGCCTTTAATATACTGAATTGTTCTTACGTTAGCTTCTACACTTATTTCCATTGCATAGATTATTAAATCTGCTGACATTTCTTTAACATAATCTTCTAAAACTTCTATTCCGTAAGGTGTTATTAGTCCTATATTTTGATTGTAAAAATCAATGATTTTCTGTAAACCGTCAACACAACTGTCGCTTACATTTTCATTATCATTGTCATTTACATTAACATTTTCATTATCATTTACATTATCATTTACATTAGGTTTTGTTTTGGTTTCTGTGTTTTCAAAACCATTGGTTTTTTCTTCTTTAAAACCGTTGGTTTTTTGTTTCTAAAACCTTAGCTTCTTTTTTTGGTCTACCACCGTTTTTTTCCGTTTTCATATCTTTTTTGGTTTGCTAAAATCTGTGGTTTTATTAATGTAAAAATAGTTTTTGTTAAACCTGTCATTTTAGTTTCTTTATTATTTAATGCTAATTCACATATTGCATCATATATTTTTAATCTATCTTTATCTTTTAAATCTTGTAATGCTTCATAAAAACTAGCATAAAATACGAAACTTTCTTTTTCAGCCATCTGTTTTCTCCTTTCGTAAAATTTAAGGGCAGTTACTTATGTCCTGCCCTGTTGCTTTTATAAATAATTCTTGCCATATCTAGCTATAAAATCTTCTGTTGTTTTGTTGTAATATTCTTGCCATCTCTTTTGTGCCATTCTTTTTAGTTTTAAATCTAATTCTTTATTAAAATGCACTCCATAATCACTTAAATCGTGCCAATCTCCTCTTAGCCATAACCACAAACCATCTTTTTCACTTAGCTTTCTATTTGCAGTACCTTCAAAAACATGATGTTTATGCAAATCATATGTAGTTCCTGTTATGTAGCACTCTTTTTTATTTTGTAATATACTTTTAGCCATTCAATTCACTCTCCCAAAGTTTTTTAAGTCTTCTCTAGCATCTCCATAAAATACTCTACAATCTATGTGCATTTCTTGTAGTGTTCTGTATCTTTGATATGCCCATTGTTGAAAATCCGTTTTTGAAAATCCATATTTCTTAGCATATAAACTTGAATTACTTGCTATATCAGACCACCTTTGTGAAAGCATGAGACATTCACTTGTTAGATGATAAAGTGTGTCTATATCTTCTGGAGTTTTATTTTTATAATAATTACATATCTCTTCAAATTGCTTGCAATCTTCCTTTACATATTCTTCAAATTGACTTTTCATATTTACCTCTCTATATGTTCGTGCATAAACACATACTCTGAATTATCCCCCATGTTTTGTAATAAAAAATCACTAGCTTGTCCTTTACTTAGATGTGTATATCTTGCTCTATATTCATAGCAATATTGCTGTACTTGTTGTTTTCTTCTTATTCTTTCTTCCAATTCTTCATCTTCATAATTACCTTCAATTAGATATAAATCATAATTTTTTGCTGTTATTCCTTCAAGTGTTCTTGTATCTGTCGCATACATAACCTTATAATTATCAAATAGCACTCTATATCCACATTGAGGCACATCATGATATAACTTTATAGGTACAATTCTAAATAGCTTATAATCGTATTTCGTGCCAATTTTTAGTACATCTATATTTTTTCTATCTACGCCACATTCCAGTAAAGGTTTTAATAACCATTCACAACATGCAAATCTTAATGTTGGTCTTTCTTGTGCTAGTCTTTTTATTGTTGCTTTTTTGAAGTGGTCTGTGTGAATATGTGTCAATAACACGATTTTTAATTTCTTATAATATTTTTCTAATCTTTTAAAAGTAACTCCACAATCAATTAATATAATGTCTTTTATTATTACTGCATTTCCTGAGCTACAACTTGCAACAATTTTATAGTTCATTCATTGATACCTCATTTTCAGTATTTTCATTTTGAATCTCCACTATTTCTTCTTTTGGTTCTTCTTGTTCAATGATTGTATCTTCTTCATTATCTACATATTCGTATGTTCCGTCTGTATTTATTGTTGCCATGTCTTTTTCTACTGCTTGTTGCATATCAATGCTCATAATTCCCCATTTTGAAATTAATTGTCTTAGCATTGTTTTATATGCCATTCCGTCAAAGTCTTTTTCCCAATATGTGTAACCTTTGTGTGCCGCATAACCTTTCGAATATTTTAATGCATGTTTTTCCATTTTTGATTTTGACCAGTACAAAGATTTTCTAAATCCATTTGTATATTCAAACATTGCATAATATCCTATTGTTTCTGCATTTTCTCTTTCTTCTTCATCTTCAATAAGATTTACTTCTATTTCTTCATTTAATGCGTCATATTTAACTAATTCTCCCTTTTTAATTGCTAATACATTTAGTTTTTTGTATTGTCCTGAACGAATGGCTAGCTGAATATAACCTTTGTACCCTAATTGAAATTGTGCTACTTTACAACCTTTTTTACTGTCATTGAATGGTACTAAATAGTATTGTCCTAGCTGTGGACTTGGACTTAGATTTAAACTTTCTCCTAATAAAGCTCCACTTAATATTGTTCCTGCATCACATTCTTGTAATGCCTGATTTGTTGCTACTGCACTTGAAATACTTGCTATGAATCTTGTTGCTCTTTCTTTATCTCCTAATGTTTGATTTATTAGATTCTTATACATATCACTTTGTATTGCTACACTAAATTTGGGTTTATTTGTTACTAAATTACTCATAATCATATCCTCCATCTTCTAAAAATTTCTTTAACTCTTTTAGCTTTGTTCTTGTTCCTTTTACTGTAAATTTAAGTGTTAGTATCGGTTCTTGTTTTTGTTCCTCAGGTCTTTCTAGTGGCTTGTTAAATACTTGTTCTAATTGCTCATGACTTTCTTTTGTTATCTCGTGATTTTCATTAGAAACAATCGTAACGACCTTTTCTTCTTGTTTCTTTTTTTCTTCTTCTAATAACTTGTGTCTATTTGCAACCTCTTGTATCGCTCTACTTACATTTAAATTTTGTTTATATTCAACTAAAATTTCTTCTTTACATTCTTGTGTTTCTATTAGTTTTAAATCATCTTTAATTTTGTCTATAAAAGATTTTGCTTGTTCTTTTAAACTTTTCTTACTAGCTGTTAATGTTACATTTATTTTTGCTTGTTCATATGTTACAAAATCAATATCATTAGCCGTTTTATATTCTTCAAAATAATCTTTTATTTCCTGTTCTTTTTGTCTTTTTAATTCATTTTCTGTACTATCTATCTTTTGTTTTAAATCAACATCAGCACTTTTATATTTTTCAGATATATATGTTTTATATACTTCTTCAAATTGCATATATGGTTCTAATATTTGCTCTTTTACGGCTTTTCTTTGTGCCTCTACTTTCTTAAACTCTTTGTTTAAATCTGCTCTTACTTGCTTTATTGCCTTTACATTTTCTTCTGTACAAACTAAACTTTTTGCATTTTCTACTTTTTGGTCTATCTCTGTTGATAATTCTTTCAAATGTTCCTCTATCTGAGGCAATTGTTTTACTATAATCAAATCTTTACTCATTTTCTTCCTCCCATTTATCATCGTAATAACATTCTTCATTTATTAGTTCGAAGATGTTACCTTCTTCATCATTTTCTATATAATCTTCCACTTTCTTCACCTCTTGCATATCTGCTTTATTTGTGCTAAAATAGAAACAGATATGAATTTATATATGTATTTATGTTGCTATACATTATCAATTGCCGTTGGAATGTATAGCATTTTTAACTCTTCGTTAATTCTATTTAGAAAACTTCTTGCTCCTGCTACTTGTATGTCTGTTGTAGAATTAAACAATAAGTCTTTTGCATAATCTTGCATTATAAACATTTGTGTTATTTGTTCTTTTTCTGTCATTTTTCTTTCACTTCCTTTCTTGTAAAATCTTGTAATTTATGATAATATCCTCTTGAAAGTGAGGTTATTATTATGAACATTGACCCTAATGTTGTGTTAGCTATTATTGCTGTCATTGCTGTTATTTCTCCTATTGCAACTACACTTATTAATAATTGGTATCAAGCAAAAATTAAAAAACTTGAAATGTTTAATGAATCTAAAATATTGGCATTAAACAATTTTGTCGAGGCAACAGTTGAAGTAATATCCTCCCATGATAGTGAAGATTTAACTGAATATTTTTCATCTGTTAATAAGCTTTTTATCTACTTTAATAATTTAACATTAGATACTTTTGATGACTTATCCAAATCTTTAAAAGAAAACAATTTTTCTAAAGCTAACCAATGTCTCACTATCCTTGTTGCATACTTATCGAACCAAGTACAAAAAGGCTAATTATCAATGTTATGTATATTCCATATATTAATGTTGCAAATAGAGAATTTGTGTACTTATAACAGACTATTAAGCATATAATCCCTACTAAAATAAGTAGCATTATTAAAATCATTTTCTACCTCCTAATAAATTGTTGTTAAGCAAAATATTGTTCCTGCTTGTACAACTTTTTGAATTACTAAAGCTGTTGTTAGTATAAATGCTATTGCAAATCCTATTTTGTTCTTATCTAGTTTTCTTTTCATTTGTTTTCACTCCTTTCTATCTTTTCTGCTTTATATTCTTTAGTATCTGCTACTTCTTTGTTGCTTTCGTCAATTTCATATTCTGCTAGCTCGTCCTCTTTTTTAATAAATTTTGCTTCTTTCATGTTTTTTCACCTACCTTTCACTTAAATAATCGTGTCTTGTATTTATGTAATTATTTACTGCTTGTCTTGTTACTTTAAATGGTGTTGTGTATCTTTGTACTGGCAATTCTGAATCTTTAAACATTTCTTGAACTTTATTGATTCCAATCCCAAACTCTTCGTGTACTTGTTTTATTGTTAATAATTCATTTGGATTTTTTCCTTGATACCCATACATTAAAAGTTCATTTGTTTTTCTTTGTTCATCAATTAAAGTTTTTAACAATTCTTCCATTATCTTCACCTTCTTTCTTTTTGTGTCGAGTTGCGTTTATTTTAGTTCATTTTTCTGAACTTTTAGTGTAAAAAAATATACGTTTACATCTTTTAATTCTATGCTTAGCAATAAGCATGCTCTTATAATTTCTTTTGGAGAAAATTCAACATTGTTGTTTAATTTGTTACTTAATGTTGCTTCGTTCATAAGCATTGCAACTGCAAAGGCTGTCTGTGTTCCATATATTTCTTTTATTCTTCCTCTGAGTTTACTAAAATCAAATACTATATCTTCATCTTTAACTTTAGTAAAATCCATTTTAGAATTGTCTAATGTCATTTTTACACCTCTTTTCTTTGTTCAGTTTTCTTAACTGTCATTATATTATCATTATGATTTTACTTTGTCAATACTTTTTTATAAAAAAATTCAATTTTCTTAATTTTTTTTATAATTTTTATTGTTTTTTTCATAAAAATGAACTAAAATATATAATATGGAGGTACGTTATGAATAATCAATTTGCAACTAGATTAAAGCAAGCTATGGATTTAAGAGGAATAAAAGCCTCTGAATTATCTGAAAAAGCTAAAATACCTAAATCGGCTATTAGTCAATATTTATCTGGATTATATGAAGCTAAACAAAAAAGCATTTTTAAATTAGCTAATGTTTTAGATGTATCAGAAGGCTGGTTAATGGGCTTAGATGTTCCTATGGAAAGAATATCAGATGATTTAAAGAAAATCGGTGCAATTCCTTTGTCTGAAATAGATACTGTTAAAATTCCTGTTCTGCGGAACTGTAAAAGCAGGATACAACTATTTAGCGCAAGAAAACATTATTGATTATATTGCTTTTAAAGTAGACGGAACAGATAAAGAAAACTACTATGCTTTAAATATAGTAGGTGATAGTATGGAGCCGTTGTTTGACGATGGTGATACTGTTATAGTACACAAACAAGACGACTTTGAAAATGGTGATAATTGTGTTGTACTTATCAATGGTGAAGAAGCAACCGTAAAAAAAGTATACAAAGGAAATACTGGTCTTGAATTAAAGGCTGTTAATCCTTATTATCCACCTAGAATATTCACTAAAGAAGAAATAGAAAGTCTACCAGTCAAAGTTATTGGTGTTGTAGAAAAATCTATAAGAAATTTTAAGAAAAAATAAAAAGTGAGAAATGTGTTGTAAATTAACGCAACTCGACACATTTCTCTAACACACACACTATTGAAAGTGAATGTACTATCATTATATATTAAAATACCTTCATTTTCAATAGCTTATTAAAAATTTTATTGAAAATGGAGGTATTTTATTATGGGAAAAACAAAACAAAAAGGAAATGGTCAAGGTACTATTTATAAATCCAGTAAAACTGGTTTATATGTTGGTCAATATGTTACAAACGGAAAAAGACATTCCGTATATCAAAAGAAAAATGAAAAAATAGGAGATTTTAAAAACAGATTTAATAATATCTTATCTGATATTAATAGAGGTCAGTATATTGCAGAAAAAGCTATTACAACATATCAAATAATATATAATCATATTGAAGAAAAATATAAAAACGGTATTACTTCAGATAGAACTTATTTAAGAAACAAAGATACACTTAAGCAATTGGTAAATTGTTGTGCCGATTTTATAAATAAGCCTATACAAAAAGTTTCAATTGAAGACATCAAAAAATCATTGCCAAATTTAAGAAAGCTAGAAATTATTAATCCAAAAACAAATGAAATTAGCGAAAAAAACTATTCACAAAACACGATAAATAAAATATATGCTTTATTGTATAAAGGATTTCAAATTGCTTCTTCAGAAAGAATTATACTTTATAATATTATGGATAACGATACAATTAAAAAGCCAAAATCTTTAAAAGAAACTCTGCCTGTTGAAGCATTGACCGTAAATGAAGAAAAAACATTGATTAAAATATTAAAAGAAAATAATCATAAATATAATAATATTATTCTTATTGCTCTTTTTTCTGGAATGAGAATTGGAGAGGTTCTTGCTCTCACTAAAGATAATATAAACCTAAAAGAAGGTACTCTAATTATCAATAAAACATTGACTAGGGACAAAGAGGATAAAGTTGTTTTAGGAAAAACGACTAAAACAAAAAACGGAATTAGAAAAATATATATAAATTCTCAACTAAATGCTGTTTTAAAAGATGTTTTAAATAGTGGTAATGTTTCTAATATTTATAATTTATTATTTTTTGATTACCAAAGAAATAGTTTTATTACACCGTCAGAAATCAATTGTTATTTAAAAAGACTTAATAGTAAATATAATTTTTGTAAACATATACATACTCATATGCTAAGACATACTTATGCAACTAGATGTATTGAAGCTGGAATGTCTGCTAAGGTTTTACAAAAAAATTTAGGACATTCTAAAATTCAAACTACTTTAGATACTTACACAAGTGTTTTTGAAAAGTTCAACATAGAAGAAAATCAAAAATATGATATATATATGAGTTCTTTATAAAATTCTATTGCATTACTATTGCATTACAAAATATAAAAATCCTTTATTTTAATATAGTTTCAAGACTTTTTATCCAGTCTGGTGCACCATGGTTCTCAAAGCTAGCTTTGGGGACTTTTTATTTTCATATTATCAAATAAGCAATTTTCCGCAATAAATATACACTTATATCTCTTTTTGATTATTTAAATAATATCAAAAATATAAATTTATTGCAATATCTATTTTTATTTTACTTATATAATCCAAAAATATATATAAATTCTCAACTAAATGCTGTTTTA
>CAWVDV010000037.1:0-3848 GCA_963928115.1 Bacillota bacterium
TTGAACCGCCACTTGCGAGAACCGCTTGAGTGGTGGTGTGAGAGGGGAAAAGCACACTAAGTGTTATCCTCTACTCAATCACATCTATAATAAAAATAAAATTATTATCATGAAAAAAGTGACTGTTTTGTAAAACTTTTTTGAAGGTTTGTGTAAAAAATTGAAAAATTATGTAAAATATGGTATAATTAAAGTTGTAACTAGATGTGGGAAGTACCTTAAAATAATTATTAAGGGGAAATACAAAGGAGGGCTAAAAATGCCGAAAAACAAAGAACTTTATGAAACTGTAGCAATGATGTGTGCTGATTTGAAGTTAGCATATTACCCAAAATTATTGTTGGTTAATATGGTATACCGGAAAATAAAGCATCCGGAAGAAAAGACTGATGAAATTATGGCAAAAGTCATAAAAACAACAGTTCCGGAACTTTACAAAAAGCACAAAGGTAAGGCTTTTATGCAGGTTTCTGTAAACAAGGAACTTGATATGTTGGAAAGAGAACTGCATGAATGTGAGAACCTTCCAGAGGAATTACTTAACGGTGAAATAATTGCAAATACGGTGAAGTATTACGCAAAAAAATTTATCGATAAGAATTGATTCCTTAATCAGGGTGTTGAATATCAGCACCTTGATTTTTTTGCTTTTATAGATGTGTCTCAGAATGGACAAAAATGTCCAAACAGAAACGTCCCAATGGGAGATAAATGAAAATGGTGATTTCATAAACAAAAAGTCATAAACAATAGAAAAAGGCAAAGAAACATGATATAAAGTAGGAGATAAAAAACAAAGGAGGTTATGAGTAGAAAATGAAAGAATTTTTAGCAATTGAAAAAGTGAAAGCCTTAGAAATTTTAGACTCAAGAGGAAATCCAACAGTTCAAGTAGAAGTTGAGACAGAAGGTGGATTTATAGGAGTAGCATCAGTTCCATCAGGTGCATCAACAGGAAGTTTTGAAGCTGTTGAATTAAGAGATGGAGATAAAAACAGATATAAAGGAAAAGGAGTTCAAAAAGCAGTAGAAAACGTAAATAGAAAAATATCAAAAGAAATAATAGGAATGAATGTATATGAACAAAAAAATATAGATGAAACAATGATAAAATTAGATGATACACCGAACAAATCAAATTTAGGAGCAAATGCAATATTAGGAGTATCCCTTGCAGTTGCAAAAGCTGCAGCAGAATCGTTAGGCATGGATTTATATGAGTATATAGGTGGAAAACAAGCTAAGGATTTGCCAGTGCCTATGATGAATATTTTAAATGGTGGAAAACACTCTGATAATAATATAAGCATTCAAGAATTTATGATTATGCCAATTGGAGATATAACATTTGCTGAAAGATTACGTAGAGGAGCAGAAATATATCATACATTGAAATCTGTTTTGAAAGAAAAAGGATTTAGTGTAGGTGTAGGAGATGAAGGGGGATTTGCACCGGATTTAGAAAATGAAGAGCAGGCATTAGATGTAATAATTGAAGCAATAAAAAAAGCAGGTTATGAGCCTAAAAAAGATATTGTTTTAGCTTTAGATATTGCAAGTACAGAAATGTATGATGAAGCCAAAAAAATAGGGGAAAGTGGTTATTATTTCTGGAAAACAAAGCATATGAAAACAAAAGATGAAATGGTAGAATATTTAGTAGAATTATGCAATAAATATCCAATTGCTTCAATAGAAGATGGACTAGCAGAAGAGGACTGGGATACCTGGAAAGTTTTAACTGAAAAGTTAGGTGATAAAATCCAATTAGTAGGTGATGATTTATTTGTTACAAATATGCAAAGGTTAAGTAGGGGGATAGAGAAAAATGTAGCAAATGCAATATTAATTAAGCCTAATCAAATTGGAACTTTAACAGAAACTTTGGACACAATTGAATTAGCTAAAAAATATGGGTATAGGACAGTTATTTCTCACCGTTCTGGAGAGACAGAAGATACTACAATTGCTGATATTGCTGTTGCAACAAATGCTGGTCAGATAAAAACTGGTGCACCTTGCAGAACTGATAGAGTAGCAAAGTATAATAGACTTCTAAGAATAGAAGAAAATTTTAAATAGACTATTAGCTTCAGAATGCAAAAAAATAGAACTCATATATTATTTGTTATAATATAAAGTTCTATTTTTTATTTTAATATTTCATCTTATCATTTAGTGTTTTTAATTTAATGAATGAGAAAATCAATAAACCAATAGCTAAAACTCCAAAACCAATTAATAATGTAGTTCCTGCTTTTGGTAATACAGCAGGTGGTTCTGTCAATCTTAATTTTGGTGTAACATCAGATGTTTTACTTTGTTCAGTGCCATCAAAATCGTTATAAGTTATATCAACTTTTTCGTTTGTATCTAAAATTTTATCAACTATACTACTATTAAAATCTTCTTTTAACTTTAATGTATATTGAACTGTTGCAGTTTGACCACTTGCAAGTTCTGGAATAGTCCAAGTAATAGAATTATCAGAAGTATCTACTTCAGCAGAAATTTCTCCAATATTTGCATCACTTACATATGCAAAATCAAAGTTATCTATAATTTCTTCTGGAAAATAATCCTTAATAACTATATTTGTTAGAGTTTTTTCAACTGGAAGTAAATCATTGTAGATATTTTCAGTAATTGTAGTTTCAATTTGGTCATCTGTTACATAATAGAAATTTCCAGCAGTTGGATTTTCTGGTGTTCCAAAAATTTCTTCTATTATTTCTCCAAAATTTTTGTCAGTACCATTTGGTACATAACTTTCATCATCTATACCTGTTAGCATTGTTGTAATTTGAATACCATCAGCTTCTAATGTTTGTAACTGTTCTTTTGTTTGAGTGATAGTTGTATCTGAGTAATATGGGTTATTTGAACCAATTGCAACATTTGGTACACCATCTGTTAAAACTATCATATATTTATTATTATCTTCCTCAGAAAATTGTTGACTTGCTAATAATAATCCAGCTTGTAAATCTGTTCTAGGACCGTTTGCTTCAATATTAGAGATTGCATTATTTAATTCAGTTGCATTACTACTTAATGAAGAAACTATAGAAGCATCTTCAATTGTTGCTTCTTTTGACATATCCGTATTAGTAGAGAAACTTACTACTCCAATTTGTAGTTGAGTATTATCTTCTAATAAATTAGAAACTAATGCTTGTGCAGATTCAAAAACTAAATCTTTTCTTATTTCTCCTGTTGATGTTTCATTTTGCATACTATCAGAATTATCAAGAACTAACATTATTTCTCCAGTAGGTTTTATTGATGTTTCGTTGTTAGTTACTTGTAATTGTAATGTTACTTCTTTATTATTTAGATTTTTTTCAATTAATCTTTTTTCAAATTGAGAATTTTCACCTAATTCGATTGTACATACTGGTTCTTCAACAACAGTCATAGTTACGGTGCTATATGATGCTAAAGATAAATTTGTTATTAAAAGTATTAATGTAATAAATGTAAATAAAATTAAAGATATTTTTTTCTTCATATGTTAATCCACTCCTTTTTCCTTTTTTATGTTCTTATTTTAACACAAAATAAAGATATTACAACATTTTTTTATAAAAAAATAAAAAAATTTAAAAATATGCTTGACAAGTGATGAAAAAGTTAGTATAATAAATCTCGTCGAAAGGACATGGTCGCTTAGCTCAGCTGGGAGAGCAACTGCCTTACAAGCAGGGGGTCACAGGTTCGAGCCCTGTAGCGACCACCATGTTTTTACGGCCCGGTAGTTCAGTTGGTTAGAACGCTAGCCTGTCACGCTAGAGGTCGACGGTTCGAGCCCGTTCCGGGTCGCCATTTTTTTATTATAAAGAAAAAAT
>CAWVDV010000038.1:0-12973 GCA_963928115.1 Bacillota bacterium
GATAATTTATCTATGCAAGTTGTTATGGTTGATAGATATTTAGATTATGAAGTTTATACATTAAATATACAAAATAAGACTGACAGAACTATATTATTAGATACAAAAAGAGATACTGATTCATGTTATGTTGTAGATAGTTTAGAAAATAGGTTTGAAGCTTTTGTATATGAGAATAGTGATGAAGATTTAGAATTTGCTCCTAAACAGATGAAAACACTTCAGATTAGATTTAGTGATGCATATAGAGAAGGTTTGCAAATAAAAAGTATTAATTTTACAGATATAGTAGATAGTGAAGAATATGCTTTAGATAAAGAAATTGAAGGAAATAGTTTTAAAGTAGATTTATATTAAATTATTATTAAAAACAATAAAGAAATATATCAAGAAGTGAGGTGAGAAAGTTGGGGATAATAAATAATTTAAAAGATGGCGCTAAAGATGGAGCTAAAGATAATGCAAAAAATAAAGTTAAGAAATTTTTCATAAAAAGATTAAGAGGATTACTTAGACCATTTTTATTGATAGGGATAATAGTAGTAATATTACTTCTTTTTCTACTAGGTATATTCGATTTAGGCGTAGAAATAGGTGCAGGTGAGAATAATCCAAAGTTAATATATGAAACTTTTGAAATTGAAGATGTAGCAGAATTAGTAGAAATTAAAGAAGATGGTAATGGCGGATATTATTTAGACTTTGTAGAGGGAATAGATGATAAATTACAAGAGATAATTGATAAAGCTAATGGTGGAGATTATCATAATTTACCTAATGATGTTGATTTTTTAAAAAGAATGTTAAAGGCAGAAGTTTATACCCAATTTCCTGACCTAGGAGGAACAGTTCCAAGTGATACTGATGGTTTTCAAGGTGCAGTACAAATAAGGAGAGTAACGCCTAATAAAGATGTTGGAGAAATGAAAAATACTGGAAAAGGAGAAACATCTAATTTAGAGCAAGGAACAGTAGATGAACCAATAGTAGTAGAGGATAGGAATGATCAAAATAAGGTAGAAAGTTGGCAAGAGGGTCAAAGGTTAAGGGTTAATGTAGTTGGAACATATTTATATGAAGATAAATATGATGCTGGATATTGGCAACCAATTTTAGTAGAAGGAAGTCTAACAAAACAAGTAACTTTACAAGAAGGTGAAGAAGTTACATATCAAGGGGAATATGAAATAGATAATAATGCATTAACAGGTAAGCAAACAATATATTTAAAAGTAAAGACAGATGACGGGTTAGAAGGATATTTAAAAACAAGCACAGTAATTGCAGTAATTGATGAGACAGCAGAAGGACAAGCTACAAATGGAACAAATGAAAATACTAAATTGGCAACAACATCAAGGGCTGAAGATACTAGAGAAGAAATAGGAGTAGAAGGAGAAGAATATGTTGTAGCAATTGCAGCAGGAAGAAATAGTGGTAATGATACAGGTATAATTAATGAAGAAAAAGGTCTAGTAGAAGAGGAATTAACAATAGAGGTAGCTGAAAGAGTAGAAGAACTATTAGATAATTATTCTAATATTCGAGTTGTTCAGACTGGTAGTACATCAGATAATAGAGATGGTGTAGAGCCAGAAGATAGAACAGAACGTACAAGAGATGCAAATCCAGATTTATGTATTCAAATTTATTTTGGAGATGGAGAAGAGGTAGGAGTTGAAACGATATATAAAGCAGGAGATCAAGTTTCACAACAGCTGGCAGATATTTTAGCAAAAAATATATCGTCTTCTATGGGATTAAGTAATTTGTTAGCAGGAGAGGATACAGTTAAATGTGTAGATGCTAATGGAAATGCTTCATCATTAAATATTATTGATAATACTGCTGTTGCTGGTTTTCCATCAGTAGTTACATTAGGAGGAAATTTAAATAAAGATCCAGATGCAAGTGTAATAGCCGAAGATGGTGTAGAAAAGTATGCACAAGGAATAGTTAATAGTATAGATGAATATTTTAAAGCAGATCATTCTGGACTTGTTGCAACTGAAGAAGGAGAAACGACATACACAGATAGTGTAGAATCAAGAATTATAAATATGAAATATGTATCTCAAGAAACGTTGCAAGGATATGTAGATGACGGGAATATAGAAGAGGCTATCAAAAGTTATACTATAGATGATGATAAAAATGTTGTTATAGTTTCTTGGAGTATGAAAGAAGATGGTTCAGTAGAAATAAAAACAAATAATTCTATGAACTTAAAAACTACATTACAGAAGTATGTAATGCCCTTTGAATATTTACTATATTATTATATCGATACAGATTATGAGGACTTTGTTAATGATTTAGCAAATGAAGTGATGAATTCAGAAATAGTTATAGCAGTTCAAGACAGTGTTACTACGACGAATACCGTAACAACAACTTCTCAAAGAACAGATGCTACTAATAATAATTATGACGTAGATTTACATGTTACAAATGTTGAAGATGTTACTATAGAAAATGTAAGTACAAGTGTAAATCTTACATATGTTAGTACATGGTGTGTAAAAACATATCAAGAAAATAGTTATAGTGAAGCAGTGTTAAACTTAGGTGATGAGGAAGAAAAGATTATTGAAGTTCCAGGTGTGGTAACAGAATCTAACCCTCCATCATTTATTCCTGAGCATGTAGTAGATACTGGAACAGGTACATATACCGAAGAAATAATAAATGAGGATGGCATAACAGAGAACGTAGAAAGGACATATGAATATACGGTTTATGAAGAAACAGAGATAAATAGACATATAATTTCAAATAGTTATGAAAAAGGAGAGTATAAAACAGAAGGAAGAGAAAATGTATTTGTAGATTTGTATAATGAACATCACATGATATCAAGAGTTAGAACAGAAGATTATTTATTTGGTATTATTGAGAATAATGAAAGGACTGCTAATTTGTTAGATTTAACAAAATATTTGATTTATAAAGCAACTAATGTACCTTATGGCGTATTGTCTTTTGATTTTGATATATATGATATTAGTACTTTTGAAAATGTATCAGGTAATAGAACATCTGCATTTTTAGAATTTATGAAAGTATGGGAAGGTGCTATTACTGATGAAGATGGAAATTATATAGTTTATGATGATGGTGTTGGAATTCCAACTGTTGGTTTTGGTATTGCTTTGAGATACAATGTAGATAGATTTGCTAATAAAGGTGTATATGGGGTTGATAGTTGGCAAATAGGAGATAATTGTTATACTAAATATGGAGTTGAAAATTCTGTTATAGATTCAATTATGATGGAAGAATTAAATGAAAGACGTGATAGAATTAAAGCTCAAGTTTCATCGTGCTCTCCACCTTTAAATGAACAACAAATTGATGCTTTAACAGCAGTATCTTATCAATATGGAGGTATAGGAAATTTTGTTGAAATGTGGAATCAGTACGGAAATACTGAGCAATTAAGGGATAATGTACATCAGACAGGACAATGGGCATATTACTTTAAACAAAATCCAAGTGTAGGTAGAGCTGAGGCTAATTGGAAGTTATTTCATGAAGGAATATATACAGATAAAAATGGAAATGAAATAGTTGGTACTTCGGGAAATGGTGATATATTAGCAACTTGTGAAGTGGTAATGCAAGAATGGCTGGATAGAGGAGTTACATATAGTACTTCTGATTTGATTTGGGGAGATATCGAGGCTGCAAGTAATTATAGGTCAGCTTGTTGTGCAACTTATGTTTCAACAGTATTATATAGGTCTGGTCTATTAACAGCTGATCAGATAAATGCATATAATTTTCACTATACTGGTTCAGGCGGAGTATCAGATATGTTAGAAGCTGCTGGATGGACTCAACATTCATATAGTGAGGCACAACCAGGAGATGTTATTGTTGATTATACTGTTCATACTTTAATTTATGCAGGAGGAGATAACTATTATGATCAAACATGTGCAATGAATCAATATAATACAGCAGGAAGTGTATGTTCTGGTTGGAATTATTATGCAAATAGAGGTGTTCAAGTATGGAGAGCGCCACAATAAATCTATATAAAAGGAGTTCAGATGATTATGAAAAATTTAAAAAAAATAATAATTATTGTTAGTATTATAACGATTATTTTAATTCTTATTATTGTAATAATAAAGATATTAGAAAATAATTATGTTGTTACTCCGAAAATCGAGGAAGATGAAGGATATATTCCACATGAAGTAAATGTAATACAAAGGGTTTATAGTACGAATGATTATTTTAATGTTAAAAGAATAATAGAAAACTTTTTGAATTATATGTCAAAGGATTATTTAATGGGAGAAAATGCTGATGAAGATTATAAACAAATAATAATAGATAATTTGAGCAAGACCTATATTAGTAATAACAATATAACAATAGAAAATATAAATGAAAAGATTCCTTATGGTTCATATCAATTTATAATTAATGATATGTATTTTACAAAAGCAGAAAATAACAATAATGTATATTTAGTTTTAGGTACATATGTTAATCTTTCTAATTCTGAAACGATGGATTATGGTTTTATTGTTAGAACTAATTTGCAAGATGAAGTTTTTTCAATAGCTTTATATGATGAAATAGAAAATATGGGTATACAAAATGCAAAAGCAGGGGATAGTATTAGCTTTACTGAGGAAGATATAGAGAAAAATGAATATAATCTATTTACAACACAGTATAAGTATGATGATGAAATTGCAAATGAGTATTTTCTTTCATATAAACAAAATGCATTGTTTAATCCAGAACATTTATATGATATGTTGGATGAAGAATATAAAAATACAAAATTTGAGGATGAAAGTGCATTTTTGGAATATTTACAAAAAAATAGAAATGATATAATGTCAACTTTTGTAAGTAAATATCGAAAAGAGACAAAAGATGGTAAAAATAGATATATATGTATTGATAATTATGGAAATTACTATATATTTAATGAGGAGGAGATAATGAATTATACCGCTATTTTAGATATATTTACAGTAAATACAGAAGAATTTATGGCTGAATATGATAGTAGTAATGAAGAAAAAAAAGTAGCATTAAATATTGAAAAAATAATACAGGCTATAAATGTTCATGATTATAAATATGTTTATAATAAACTAGATGAAACCTTTAAAAACAATAATTGGGGTTCAGAAGAGGCATTTGAACAATACATGAGAGATAATTTTCCATTACACTATGATGTAGAATATACAACATATTCTAATGAAGGAGCAACATATGTGCAACAGATTAATCTTACTGACGTAACAGGAGAAAATGAAGGAACAATCTCACTAAATATCATTATGCAATTAAAAGACAATTATGAATTTGTAATGTCATTTAGTGTGCAGGAGTAGAAAATTAGTAATATAATTATTATAAATAAAAGAAAAACTGAAATGTTTAGAAATTATAAATGATTCTAACATTTCAGTTTTTTCTTATGTTTGTTATTAATTAAATATGTCAGAGAAAAAGTCAACAACATAATGAATGGCTGGGTTGTTTTCATATAGATTAATGAAAAAGTTTTGTATAAAAGGAACATGCCATAATAATATTAAAACAAGTATAACAAGGATGATAAAAATTATTCCTTTAATGTAGTCTTTTAAAGATTTCTTATATTTAATTCTATAACCACGATTTTTTAAGTCTTGAATATATGCATCATGATATGCTTTTTGTCTTGCCTGTTCCATTTGTTCTTGATATTGGATTTGTTGTTTTCTAAATTCTAATTCTTGTTCTTCTTTTTTTATTTTATCAACATCTTCTTGATATATAGTTTCATTCTTCAAATTTTGGTCATACAAAGCTTTTTTCTCAGGATTAGATAATATTTCATAGGCTTCATTTATTTCTTTTAAAATTTCCTCTGCTTCTTTTTTATTGCTTTCTTCTTGTAAATCTGGATGATATTTTTTTGCTAAAGTTTTATATGCTTTTTCGATTATTTCTGGTGAAGCATTTTGATTTATTTGTAGAATATCATAATAATTTTTATTCATAATATAAACTCCTCATTTGAATTTGTATATATAGTATATCACAAAGGGCAAAGATTTCAAATATTATATATAAAATAAAAAGGGAGGAAATAGTTAGTATGAAATTAGGTTTAGCTTTAGCAGGAGGAGGAGTAAAAGGAGCTGCACATGTGGGTGTATTGAAAGCCTTAGAAGAGGAAAATATAGATATAGATTATATAGGAGGAACATCTTCTGGAAGTATTGTAGCATCTTTATATGCTATGGGATTTACCGCAGATGAAATTTACAAAATATTTAAGAAATATTGCAAGAAAATTAAATATGTAGATTTTTTTAATATAGTAAGGGCCATCTTAGGTTTAGTGTTTACAGGAAGAATTATTATTGACGGATTAAATAGTGGAAAACAAATAGAAAAATTAATTGATAAAATGGCACATAAAAAAGGAATATATAATATTTCAGATTTGAAAAAGAAATTAGTAATACCAAGTGTAGATATGTGTAATGGGGAAGTAATATGTTTTACTTCTGTTGATAAAAGTACTATTAAAAGAAATATTTATCAAAATGAAGAAAATAGAGCTGAATTTTCTGATGAAATAAAGTTTGAAGGAGAGATGCCAATAGGTAGGGCTGTAAGAGCTAGTTGTAGTTATCCAATTGTGTTTTCACCTTGTTCGTACCGTGATACCAAGTTAATAGATGGTGGTATACGTGAAAACGTCCCTTGGAAAGAACTTAAACAAATTGGTGCAGATAAGATTATAAGTGTTACTTTTGAAGAGAATATTGATAAAACTTGTTGTAAAAATTTGATTGAAGTTGGAGGAAGAGCCATAGGTCTTTTGAGTAGAGAATTGTCTAATTATGAGATGCAAGGTGCAGATTATAATTTAAAATTAAAGAGTGAAAAAGTTGGCTTGCTTGATATGAGTAAAATAGATGAGTTATATTTGATTGGTTATAATGAGATGAAAAAATATTTGAAAAATAATAAAATGACTAATAAGTAATTTATGAATAAAGTTTTACAAACAATGTTGTCAAAAGTAAAATTTTAATATATAATAAACTTACCTTCATAAAAGGAGGTGAGTTTATTATGAAGGAACTTGTGAGATTAATAAAACTTTTTATACTACTAGAGATTTTACAATACATATATGGGAAGTAAAAACAGGGAGTTGCAGCTCCCTGTTTTTTTTGAGTCTATATGAAAGAACTATGAGATTTTCTTTCTATATACATAGTATACTACAAATTTAATTATATGTCAAACTTTATTAAGAAATTTTGTCTATACTGTTTGTAGTATTTTCTTCTATACTATCTTTAGAAACTTTAACCTCTTCATTTTCCTTCTCAATAGCCTTTTTACGATTTTGCTTAGCTTGTAAGTTATCTTTAGCAACTGTCATTAACAATTTAATCCTATTTGTTTGATTTGATTCACTAGCACCTGGGTCATAATCAACAGGAGAAATATTTGCTTCAGGGTACATGCTACGAATAGTCTTTATAACACCCTTTCCAACAACATGGTTAGGTAGACATGCAAATGGTTGAACACAAACAATATTTGGAATGTCATGTTCTATGTACTCAATCATTTCAGCGGTTAAGAACCAACCTTCACCTGTTTGATTTCCAATAGATAATACATCTTTTACTTTATCTTCAAGATGCCAAATATCACATGGTGGTAAATATCCTTTTTTAGAACTTGCCAATGCTGCTTTTACATCTTTTTCTAGTAAATCTATTAATTTTATAGCAACTTTCATAAGTTTTGAAGATGTTTTATTTGTATTTAATAATTTATTAAATGTAATTTTATGTGTTGCCATAAATTTAACAAATCCCATGAAATCTGGAAGAATTACTTCAGCACCTTCTTGTTCAAGTAAATCTGCAACATAGTTATTTCCAAATGGATGATATTTAATTAGAACTTCTCCAACTATACCTACACGTGGTTTTTCTACTGATGTATCTAATTCTATTTTTTCGAAATCATTTACTATGTCATAAATACTTTGTTTAAATTCTTTATTTGTTGATTTTTGTAATAGCTTTTTACATTTTTCCATCCAAGTATCAAATAGTTTTTGAGTTTCACCTTTATTTACTTCATATGCTCTATTTTTTGTTAGCATTTTTTGTAGTAAATCACCATATAGAACAGTTTTTAGTAACCTTTCAATTAGAGGTGCAGTTATTTTGAATCCTGGCATCTTTTCCATACCAACAATATTAAATGAAATTACTGGTACATTTTCAAATCCAGCATCTTTTAAGGCTTTACGTATAAATCCTATGTAGTTTGTGGCTCTACATCCACCACCTGTTTGTGACATGATTAGAGCAGTTTTATTTAAGTCATATTCTCCAGATTGTAGGGCCTCAATCATTTGTCCAGTTGTCAATATTGATGGATAACATGCATCATTATTGACATATTTTAAACCTGTTTCCACTGTTTTTTGTGTGCAGTTTCTTAATAATTTTAGATTATATCCAGATGATTTTACAGCACTTTCTAATAAATCAAAATGTATTGGAGCCATTTGTGGCATTAAAATTGTGTAATCCTTACGCATTTCTTTAGTAAAGATTTTTTTCTTAATTCCGTAGTCTCCGTCAGCTTTTTCTTGTTTCTTTTCTTGTTCTCTCTTTTTCATGCTTGCAAGTAAAGAACGGATACGAATCCTTACAGCCCCTAAGTTGTTTACTTCATCTATTTTTATTAATGTATACATTTTGTTGTAACTTGATAATATTTCTTCAACTTGGTCAGTTGTAACAGCATCTACACCACAACCAAATGAAGTTAATTGTACTAATTCTAAGCTATCATGTTTTCCAACAAAATCAGCTGCTGCATAAAGTCTTGCATGATATACCCATTGGTCAACAACACGAAGAGGTCGTTTTGCTTCTGTTTTGTCTGAAATGCTATCTTCTGTCAAAACACAAAGACCTAATGAAGTTATTAATGTATCAATACCATGATTTATTTCTGGGTCAACATGATATGGACGTCCGGCTAGAACAATCCCTTTTAGATGATTTTCTTCAATATATCTAACTGTTTCAGCACCTTTTGCTCTAATATCATTTTTACATTTTTGATATTCTGCTTCTGCTTTATCTGCAGCTTCATTTAGTTCTTCTTTTGTGAAATTATATTCTTTAAATTCATCTAATTCCATAACTTTTTTAACAAGATTTTTCTTGTCAAAAGGTAAGAATGGATTTATAAACTTAATATATGGATTTTTTAATCCTTCTACATTGTTTTTCAAAACTTCTGAATATGAAATTACAATTGGGCAGTTATAGTGGTTATCTGCTTTTTCATATTCTTTTCTTGAATATGGTATACAAGGATAAAAGATTGTTTTTATACCTTGTTCAAGTAAACTTTCTATATGTCCATGTGAAAGTTTTGCAGGGTAGCAAACTGATTCAGATGGCATTGATTCCATTCCTTTTTCATAAGTTTTACGTGTACTTTTTTCTGATAGAATTACACGGAAACCTAAAGAAGTTAAGAATGTGAACCAGAAAGGATAATCTTCATACATATTCAAAACTCTAGGAATACCTATTGTTCCTCTAGTTGCATATTGTTCATCTAATGGTTTATAGTCAAAAAGTCTTTGATATTTATATGCAATTAAATTAGGTAATGGTTTAGATTTTGTAACAACACCTGCACCTTTTTCACAACGGTTTCCTGATACATGTATTTGACCATTGCTAAATTTGTTAATTGTTAATTTACAATGGTTTTCACAATTGTTACAACGTGTATGTGTTATTTTTATTTTTAATTTATCAATTTCTTCAGTTCTTAAAATTGTTGAAGTATATTCCATGTCTAAGTTTGCTTCATATTGTTCTTTAGAAAGTAGGGCCATACCATATGCTCCCATAAGTCCAGAGATATCTGGCCTTACAACATTTTTTCCAACTATTAATTCAAAAGCACGAAGAACAGCATCATTATAGAAAGTACCACCTTGTACTACTATATGATTTCCTAATGTTTCAACATCTCTTACTTTCATAACTTTTTGAATAGCATTTTTGATAACTGAATATGATAATCCACTAGAAATATCTCCAACTGAATATCCTTCTTTTTGAGCTTGTTTGATTTTAGAATTCATAAAAACAGTACAACGAGAACCTAAGTCAACAGGTCTTTTGGCTTCAATTGCTTCTTTTACGAATTCTTCAATAGATAAATTTAAGCTCTTTGCAAAGGTTTCAATAAATGAACCACATCCTGAAGAACATGCTTCATTTAGCATGATGTTATCGATTGAACCATTTTTCATTCTGATGTATTTCATATCTTGACCACCGATGTCAACAATACTTGTTACATCTGGCTCAAATGTTTTTGCTGCTGTATAGTGTGCAATTGTTTCAATTTCATTTAAATCAACATTTAAAGCTGTTTGTATTAATTTTTCACCATATCCTGTAACACCGCTATATCTTAAGATTGCTTTTTCAGGTAGTATAGAATATAGCTGTTTTAACATTTTCATAACACTTTGTAATGGATTACCTTCATTGCTTCCATATAGTGAATATAAAAGTTTTCCGTCTTTATCAATTAAAACTATTTTTGTAGTTGTAGAACCAGCATCAATTCCTAAATAGCAGTCACCTTCATAAGTAGCTAAATCAGCTTTTTCTACTTTAGCTTTATCATGTCTTTCTTTAAATGCTTGATAGTCTTCTTTATTCTTAAATAGTGGGTCTAAAGGTTGTGTTGTATTATCATGTGAATTTTTTAAATTTTCTATTTTTTGCTCTAGTTCTGTTGTAGTTATAACTTCAGAATTCATTGAATCTAGAGCAGCACCTTTGGCAACAAGTAAATGTGCCTCTTCTGGTACTATGATTTCATCAGGTTTTAATTGTAAAGTTTCAATAAATCTTTTTCTTAATTCTGATAAATAATTTAAAGGTCCACCTAAAAATGCTACATTTCCTCTAATTGGTCTACCACATGCAAGACCACTAATTGTTTGATTAACAACTGCTTGGAAAATAGATGCAGCGATATCTTCTTTTGCAGCACCTTCATTTATTAATGGTTGTACATCAGTTTTTGCAAAAACACCACATCTTGATGCAATTGGATAAATTGTTTCATATCCTTTTGCAAGTTCATTAAGACCTGCAGTATCAGTATGTAGAAGTGAAGCCATTTGGTCTAAAAATGCTCCAGTTCCACCAGCACATGTTCCATTCATACGTTGCTCAATTGATTGGTCAAAATATATTATTTTTGCATCTTCTCCACCTAATTCAATTACAACATCAGTTTTAGGAATGTATTTTTCAACTGCTCTTTTACAAGATACAACTTCTTGTATGAAGTTTACCCCTAAGAATTTTGCAGCTGACATGGCTCCAGAACCTGTTAGTGCAAGTGTAAATGAATTATATGGATATTTTTTTAGTAATTCTTCTAACACTTTGCAAACTGTGTTTTTTGTGTCTGAAAAGTGCCTTTGATAATCTTTATATATTGTATTTTTATTGTCATCCATAACGATGATTTTTACTGTTGTTGATCCAACATCCAATCCAACGTGTAATATATCTTCCATATAAATAGTCCATCCTTTCTTGTGATATATAAAATTTGATAAAAACAACCCCATATAACACCTTTAATTGTATACGGAAAACTGAATTTTGTCAAATGGAAAAAACTTACTTTATTATAATGAGATATGCTATTTTTGAAGAAAAAATATGTAATGCTAATGTAATAAATTAAAAGAGTAAAATTAATAAAAAAGTTCTAAAATGGACAAACAAATAATAAATATTTAGTAGTCAAATTAAAGGAGGATATGCATATGAAAAACAAAAAAATACTAATAATATTTGTTTGTCTTTTTATATTACTTTTAATAGGAGGATATTTTGCAATAAAATATGTAAAAAGTAAGAATGAAGAAACAATAGTTGAAGAATATGTACCAGAAGAGGAAATAACAGAAGAGCAATTAAGACAAACAATTGTAAGTTTATATTTTCTTGATAGCCAAACAAATGAATTAGTTCCAGAAGCGAGGTTATTGGATATAAAAGATATGATAGCGAATCCATATGAGAAATTAGTTAATCTATTAATTGAAGGTCCTAAAAACGAAAAAAATAAAAAATTGATACCAGAAAACACGAAATTGATTCAAAATTATTTAGAAGGAGACTGCATAGTTTTAGATTTTTCAGTTGAATTTTTAAATTATGATAAAGAATCAGAAAATGGAAAAGAAAATTTAATTAATAGTATTGTTAATACATTAACAGAATTAACAGAAATTAATCAAGTTAAAATATTAATAAATGGACAAGAAAATTCTGAATTTAATGAGGTATATACTAGAACTTAAAAAATCATTATTTTAATAATTTGTATAATTTAAAATATTTAAAATAGTGTTGAAAATTATTAAGGAAATGTTCTACTTCATTTAATGATTTTATGGTATTTTCTTTGCAACATTTAAAATCAAAATGTTTTTTAGGAGGGGGATTTTTTCCTCCTCTTTTGTTTTCATCATCTATATTTTTATTTATATTATTTTTAAAATTATCTGATGGAAAGTTATTCATTATATTCACCCTTTATTTAAATTTATTATAAGAGTATATTTTGCTAATTTTATATTTTTGTTATATAATATGATAAAATTGAATTATTTGTTAATTAAATTTTAATTTAAAAAAATTAGAATAAATTAGGATAAATTAGAAAAAAATTCTTAAAAATAGGAAATGCTATGAAAATGGAAGGTGAAAAAATTTTAATTTAAATAAATTAGAAAAAAATAGAATAAAATCGTATAAAATAGAATAAATTAGAAAAAAAGAGATAGATAAAGAAATTAGATTCTAAATTAAATTTAATAAATATTAAATATTTT
>CAWVDV010000039.1:0-14756 GCA_963928115.1 Bacillota bacterium
AAGAATAAGGAAAAACGAGAATTATAAAATGGTAGAAACAAGATAAAAAACATTAAACTAAAATTAACCAAGATGTAATTTGGAATAATTCTCCAAACAATGTATAATATATATCGATGGTGCATTATTCTAGTCATACAAGTTTTACGAGGGTGGGGCTAAAAATCCACTAAAGGGCACATCGTTGAAGTTTCTTGTTTGTGCGCAAAATGCCAGTTTTGTGTGCTTGCAGGGAGTAAAGAATCTAGGGTAATATGTAATGGCATACATGTGACTCCCTATTTTCGCGGAGGCTTAATGATTTAAATTTTAGAAAGAAATCATTTTCTAGAATAAAAAATTAAGTTAAACCTATGTTGAGTGCCAAGACACAAAATACATAGAGTAGCCTGTCTCGAGTGAATGTATTGGGATTAATTTTAACAAAATGAGATTTTTTTGGCCAAATTAATTTCATTTTATATTATGAAATTTCATTTGCAAAAAAGACTAGTAAAACTACAAATGTATGTAAAGGAAAACTTCTAGAATGTTTGCTTCGGAAGAGGCATGGAAGTCTGGGGATTAAGGTACAGATTTAAGTGGCAATCTGGTATCTACACGTGTAGATATTTTCCTTAAACGGAAACGGCTAAGGTAGTAATACCAAGCGGAAAATAGAGAAATTCGACCAGACCTAAACTGTAAAATTTACTTAGACTTTTACCATCTAGTGTCGTATATAATTAAAATAATAATAGATAAAACAAATTACAAAAAATTAAACAGAATGGAGGAAAAGTCTATTTATGGACAAAACAGACCTGAGTAAGATAGAAAAAACTGAAAAAATAAAAACAGATAAAAAAGAAAACAACAAAAATAAGAAAGACCACACGGAGATAGTGTGGTTTATAAAAATATTTTTTACAACATTTATTTTATCAATAGTATTTTCATTTATATCTTCAAATGGAATTACAAATTTAAGTTTAATACCAGCAATCTTAATATTATTACTTGTAATATTAGTAGGTATAGCATTTGACATTATAGGTGTTGCAGTAACAGTAGCAGATGAAAATGAATTTCATGCAAAAGCAACTAAAAAAGTAAAAGGCTCAAAAAGTTCAATAAAATTAATAAGAAATGCACCTAAAGTTGCAAATATATGTGCAGACGTAGTTGGAGATATATGCGGAGTTTTAAGTGGTGCGATAAGTGCATTAATATCCATGAAGATTACTGAACAATTTGGATTGAACTTTGATTTACAATTTATATTAAGTGCATTAGTTGCAGCTTTAACAGTAGGTGGTAAGGCATTAGGAAAAGGTGTAGCTAATAGCAAATCTACACAAATTGTGCATGTTGTAGGAATTGTTTTAAATAAATTTAATAGAAAAGAGAAATAAATAAAACCTCATGAGTAATATGATTATGCAACTTAGAAGTTACAAATATATTACACATGAGGTTTTATATTTTTTGATTTTATTCATTTTATTATATTGAATTCTATGTTTTGTAATGTGAATTTTATGTGAATTTCTTTGTAATTATTGCAATTAGAAAACATATGTGGTAAAATATGGAAACAGTTTAATCTATGCCATATATTGTTTAATTTTAAATCATGTTATTATCTTACATTTACTTCTTAATTTTCCAATATTTATATTAATAATATAAAACTTTTTCTTATTAATTTTTTTCGATTTTAAATTTCAATATATCTAAATTCAACTGTAAATTTATTTCAAGGAGGCTTGCCTATGCAAGAAAATCAAATTATTAAATCCACAAATGATAAGAAACTTGAAAATCATATTCTCTCTCCAAAACTCGATGTTGTTTTTCAAATTCTTTTTGGAGAAGTTGGAAGTGAAGAAATTACAAAAGATTTACTAAGTACAATACTTGATGAAGAAATTAACGAAATTGATTTAAATCAAAATATAGTACTAAGAAGAGAAAATCCTAAAGATAAGATGGGCATTGTAGATGTTCTAGCTAAAATTAACAATAATGAATATTGCAATATTGAAATGCAAATATTAGATAACAGGGATACAATAAAGAGGATACTGTATTATTGGTCTAAAAAATATTCAAAAGAATTACAGAAAGGAAAACCTTATTTAGATTTAAAAAGAACAATTTGTGTTTTAATTGCTGATTTTGAAATAGACATACTAAAAAATCTAGAATTTCATACTCAGTGGAAAATCATTGAAGAAAAAAATAGAAAAACTGTGTTGACAGATGACTTAGAATTACATATAATTGAATTACCTAAAATGAGAAAAAATAAAGCTAACGGAAAAGATAAAAAGCTACTAGAATGGTTAAGTTTTTTAAATAATCCAGAAAGT
Organism: Bacillota bacterium; assembly: GCA_963928115.1. Classification (GTDB taxonomy): domain Bacteria; phylum Bacillota; class Clostridia; order TANB77; family CAG-508; genus CAG-269. The sequence continues at coordinate 2,355 of CAWVDV010000039.1, forward strand.
AAAGAGGTGACAAATTATATGAAAAATAATGAAAGTATGAAAAAGGCAAAAGAAAAATTAAATACTATGAGTGAAGATGAAAGAATAAGAAGATTAGCAGAGCTAAGAGAAAAAGCCATTTTAGATGAATTAGAAGTGAAAGCTTATAATTATAGAAAAGGAAAAAACGATGGACTTGAGCAAAAAAATAAAGAAATTGCTAAAAAAATGAAAGAAAAAAACTATAAAATTGAAGATATTATTGATTTAACAAATTTATCTAAGGAAGAAATTGAAGATTTATAATAGTTTTATTAATTATTTTGAATTATATTAGTTACTCTTTCAAAAAAACCTAAAATATCAAACTTTTGTTGAATATTTTAGGTTTTTATATATTTACATAGCTTTATACCTCACAGTTAATATTATAAAATATTAGAAAAATATAAATAAGGTATTTACAAATACCTCAAAATCATAAATAAATACAATTGATAATTAAATTAAAATATTATAAAATAACAACGAAATCAAAATAATAAGAAAAGGTGATAAAATTGAAAATATTAATAACAGGAGCATCATCAGGAATAGGAAAAGACATGGCAAAACTATTAGCCAAAAAAGGAAATGAAATAATAATAGTAGCAAGAGATGAAAATAGATTAAATGAAACAAAAAAAGAACTAGAAAAAAGAGGAGCAGAAGTAATTAGTATTGCAGCCGATTTAAGCAAAGAAGAAAACTGCAAAGAAATCCACAAAAAAGTACAAAATGTGGATATCTTAATCAATAATGCAGGATTTGGAGATTGTGGAAACTTCACAAAAACAGATTTAGATAAAGAAATCAAAATGATAAATACAAATATAGTAGCATACCACATTCTAACCAAGCTATATTTAACAGACATGAAAAAAAGAAATAGTGGAAAAATATTAAATGTAGCATCAATTGCAGGATTTATGCCAGGACCATTAATGGCAACATATTATGCAACAAAAGCATATGTAGTGAGATTATTAGAAGGGATAAGGGAAGAACTTAAAAAAGAAAAATCAAAAGTACAAATAAGTATTTTATGCCCTGGTCCTGTAAAAACTAATTTTGATGAAGTAGCAAATGTGAAATTTAAAATAAGACAATCAGATAGTATGAAAGTTGCAAAATATGCAATAAAAAAATTAAAACAAGGAAAATTCTATATAGTTCCAGGACTAGATGTAAAATTTGCAAAACTTGGAGCAAAACTATTTCCAGCAAATTTAGTAAGCAAAGTAACATACATGGTACAAAAAAGAAAACTCGGCGGAGATAGGGATTAGGGGACGGTCCTAAAAATCCCTAAAAACAGGGGTTTAGGGACGGACCTAACAAAAATTCAAACAGTCAATCGGAATTTTGTGATACAATATTTTAACTTGATTTTTTTGCAAAAATATTGTATATATAAACAATAAAAGAAAGCAAGGTAGGTGAAATAGAAATGAAAGTAATTTTAAAAGCAGATATAAAAGGGGTAGGAAAAAAAGACGAAGTAATTAACACATCAGACGGACATGCAAGAAATTATCTATTACCAAAGGGGCTAGCAGTAGAAGCAAATGCAGAAAACATGTCAAAATTAAAAGCAAAACAAGACTCTGCAAAATACAAGAAAAATCAAGAAAAAGAAGAAGCAATTAAAATAGCAGATAAATTAGGAAAAATATGTTTAAAAATAAAAGTTAAATCTGGAGAAAACGGAAAAATATTTGGAGGAGTTTCTTCAAAAGAAATTGCACAAGAACTAGAAAAAGAATACAAAATTGTTGTAGATAAGAAAAAAATAGATTTAAAAGAAACAATAAAAACTTTAGGAATGAGAACAGTAGAAATAAAACTATTTGAGGGAGTAGTAGGCAAGCTAAAAATAGACGTAATCTCAGAATAAATCCCTGTATGGAAGGACTGAAACGAAATGGAACTAGGAAAAGTACCACCACATGATATAGAAGCTGAACAAGCAGTTATAGGAAGTATGCTAACAGACAAAGATGCAGTAGTATCTGCAATTGAAGTTTTAAAAGAAGATGACTTTTATCGTGATGATAATAAAGCCATCTATTCAGCGATTTTAAATCTATATAACAGAGCAGAACCAATTGATATTATTACTGTTAAAGCAGAACTTGAAGCAATGGGAAAATTTGAGCAAGTTGGTGGATTAGAATACCTAGCAGAACTTCCAGAAAAAGTTCCTACAACAGCAAATAGCATGAAATACATAAAAATAGTTGAAGAAAAATCAACCTTAAGAAATTTAATTAAAACAGCAAATGAAATTATAGAATTAGGATATGACCCAACAGAAGATGTTGACGATATAATGGAAGGTGCAGAAAAAAAGATTTTTAATATAATGCAAAATAAAAATCAAAAAGGTTATGCTGCTATGAAAGATATATTAGTTGATAGTTTTACACAATTAGAAGAACTATACAACAGAAAACAACACATAACAGGTGTACCTTCAGGATTTACTGATTTGGATTATAGAACAGCCGGATTTCATGGCTCAGATTTAATACTAATAGCTGCAAGACCTGCAATGGGAAAATCAGCTTTTGCGTTAAATATTGCGACTAATGCAGCAGTAAAAGCAAAAGTGCCAGTAGCAATATTTAGCTTAGAAATGTCAAAAGAACAAATGGTTAATAGAATTTTGTGTAGTGAAGCAATGGTTGATAGTAATAAGGTTAGAACAGGAAAACTAGAAGAAGATGACTGGACTAAACTTGCTGAAGCAATTGGACCTTTATCAGAAGCGGAAATATATATAGATGATACTCCAGGTATTTCAGTTATGGAAATAAGAGCAAAATGTAGAAAACTTAAACTTGAAAAAAATATCGGAATGGTAGTAATAGACTATTTGCAATTAGTACAAGGAAGTAATAAAAGAAACGGAAGCCGTGAACAAGAGATTTCTGAAATTAGCCGTTCTTTAAAAATTCTTGCAAAAGAGTTGAACGTTCCAGTTATTGCCTTATCACAGTTATCAAGAGCGGTAGAACAAAGACCAGACCACAGGCCAATGTTGTCAGACTTGCGTGAATCTGGAGCAATCGAGCAAGACGCCGATATAGTTATGTTTTTATACAGAGATGATTATTATAATGAAGATAGTGATAAAAAAGGAATTGCCGAAGTTATTATTGCAAAACACAGAGGTGGTTCAACAGGTACAGTTGATTTGGTATGGTTAGGAAGTTATACAAAATTTGTGGATTTAGAAAGAAGATTTGATGATTAAATAAGATATAGAAGCAAGCATCTGAATAAGGTGCTTTTTTATTTTTTATAAAAAATGAAAAAGATGATTAAAATTTTAGAAAAAATCCCCAAAAACCTTGACATCCGTAAGAAAAATATGGTATTATATAAAAAGCAATTTTGTTGCCGTTATCAGAAGAAAAAATTTAAATCAAAAAATTTAAAAACAAATCAAAAAAGTTTAAATTTAAAAGAAGAGGAATTAAATCCAACGAGCCCTAAGGAATTTTAATTTGTAAAAGCAGACAAATTAAAAACTTAGACCAGCAAATTGAATTTAAGAAGGACTTCTTTTAATCAAATAAATTTTATCTGCTTAATATTTTTTTAAGGAGTGATTTTTTTTGAAAATCAAAGAAGTAAACTACGAGAAAGCATCACGTAAAGACTTTGCGAAAGTCGGAGATTACATCGAAATGCCAAACCTAATCAAAGTACAAAGAGACTCATATGACTGGTTTGTAGAAGAAGGACTAGGAGAAGTATTAAAAGACATTTCACCAATCGAAGACTATTCAGGAAATTTAGTTCTAGAATTTTTCGACTATTACATGGAGGAAAAAACTAAATACACAGTTGAAGAAGCAAAAGAAAGAGACGCTACATATTCAACAAGATTACATGTAAAAGTAAGACTAATCAACCGTGAAACTGGAGAAATCAAAGAACAAGAAATCTATTTAGGAGATTTCCCACTAATGACAGACAGTGGAACATTTGTAATCAATGGAGCTGAAAGAGTTGTAGTAAGCCAGTTAGTACGTTCACCAGGATGTTACTATGATGAAATATTTGACACAAAAACAGGAAAGAAAACATACACATCAACAGTAATGCCACTTAGAGGAGCATGGCTTGAATATGAAACAGATGGAAATGATATTTTCTGGGTTCGTGTTGATAGAACAAGAAAAGTTCCAGTAACTACACTTATAAGAGCAATTGGAGTTGTATCAGACAGCCAAATATTAGAACTATTTGGTGATGAAGAAATGTTAAAAGCAACAATTAACAAAGATACAATCAAAGACCAAGATGAAGCATTAATTGAAATCTACAAAAAATTAAGACCAGGAGAACTTCCAACAGCAGATGCAGCAAGAAACCTATTTAATGGATTATTCTATGATAATAGACGTTATGACTTAGCAAAAGTAGGACGTTATAAATTCAACCAAAAATTAGGACTTGCAGGAAGAATTAAAGAAAAAATAGCAGCTGAAGACATAGTAGATGCAGAAACTGGAGAAGTTTTTGTTAGCGCAGGAGAAATGATTTCTGAAGAAGTAGCAGAAAATATCCAAAATGCAGGAATTAATAGTGTAGACATCATGGTAGGAGAAAGAAAAGTAAGAATCATAGGAAATGCTACATGTAATATTCATGCAGTATTACCAACAGTTGATTTAAGCAAATTACACTTTAAAGAAGATGTTAATTACAATGTATTAAAAAATATTATTGACAACACTGACGAAAAAGATTTAGTAAAAACAATTGAAGAAAGATATGATGAATTAGTACCAAAACATATCACAACAGAAGATATGATTGCATCAATAAACTATTTACTAAACCTTTCACATGGATTAGGAAAAGCAGATGATATTGACCACTTAGCAAACCGTAGAATTAGATGTGTTGGAGAGTTATTACAAAACCAATTCAGAATTGGTTTAACAAGACTTGAAAGAGTTGTTCGTGAAAGAATGACAATCCAAGACTTAGATGTTGTAACACCACAAACATTAATAAACACAAAACCAATAACATCAGCAATACGTGAATTCTTCGGAAGTTCGCAATTGTCACAATTCATGGACCAAACAAACCCACTTTCAGAATTAACACATAAAAGAAGAATATCAGCATTAGGACCTGGAGGATTAACAAGAGAAAGAGCAGGATTCGAGGTTCGTGACGTTCACTATACACACTATGGTAGACTATGTCCAATAGAATCACCAGAAGGACCAAACATTGGACTTATATCAGCACTTTCATCATTTGCACAAATAAATGAATATGGATTTATAGAAACACCATATAGAAAAGTAGACCCAGAAACACATAAATTAACAGACATAGTTGAATATATGAGTGCAGATGTAGAAGATAACTATATAATAGCTCAAGCAGCAGAGCCAGTTGATAAAGATGGAAAATTTGTAAATAAAAGAATCAGAGTACGTTTCAAAAATGAAGTAATAGAAGTTGATAGTGATAAAGTTCAATATGTTGACGTATCACCAAAACAATTAGTTTCTATTGCAGCAGCAATGATTCCATTCTTAGAGCATGACGACGCAAAAAGAGCATTGATGGGTGCAAACATGCAACGTCAAGCAGTACCTTTAATGATTACTGAAAGCCCAATAGTTGGAACAGGAATCGAATATAGAGCAGCAAAAGACTCAGGAATCTTAGTATTAGCAGAAGATGATGGAGTAATTGAAAAAGTAACAGGTGATAGCATAACTGTTAAATATAACAATGGAAAAACAGTTGTACATAAACTTCGTAAGTTCAAAAGAACAAATGGTGGAACATGTATCAACCAAAAACCAATAGTTAAAAAAGGTGAAATAGTTAAAAAAGGTGATGCAATAGCAGATGGTCCATCAACAAAAAACGGAGAAATGGCACTTGGTAAAAACGTATTAGTAGCTTTCTCAACATGGGAAGGATACAACTACGAGGACGCTATATTATTAAATGAAAGACTAGTTAAAGAAGATGTCTTCACATCAATTCATATTGAAGAATATGACTGTGAATGTCGTGATACAAAACTAGGAGCAGAAGAAATTACAAGAGATATCCCAAATGTTGGAGATGACTCATTAAAAGACCTAGATGAAAACGGAATTATAAGAATTGGTGCAGAAGTTAGACCAGGAGATATCTTAGTTGGTAAAGTTACTCCAAAAGGAGAAACAGAACTAACAGCAGAAGAAAGATTGTTAAGAGCTATCTTTGGTGAAAAAGCAAGAGAAGTAAGAGATACTTCACTTAGAGTACCACATGGAGAAGCCGGAACAATAGTAGATGTTAAAATCTTCACAAGAGACAATTCAGATGAATTAGGACCTGGAGTAAATCAAATAATTAGATGTTATATTGCAACAAAAAGAAAAATATCAGTTGGAGATAAAATGGCAGGACGTCATGGTAACAAAGGTGTTATCTCAAGAGTATTACCAGAAGAAGATATGCCATTTATGCCAGATGGTACACCAATAGACATCCTATTAAACCCACTTGGAGTTCCATCTCGTATGAACTTAGGTCAAGTTTTAGAAGTTCACTTAGGAGGAGCTGCAAAAGCATTAGGATGGCATGTATCAACACCAGTATTTGATGGTGCAACAGAAAAAGACGTTAGAGAATTATTAGCACAAGCAGGAATGAGCGAAGACGGAAAAACAACACTATATGATGGTAGAACAGGAGAACCATTTGCAAGTCCAATAACAGTTGGAGTAATGTACATGTTGAAACTACATCACTTAGTAGATGATAAAATCCATGCTCGTTCAACAGGACCATATTCATTAGTTACTCAACAACCACTTGGAGGTAAAGCACAATTTGGTGGACAACGTTTTGGAGAGATGGAAGTTTGGGCATTAGAGGCTTATGGTGCAGCATATACACTACAAGAAATGCTAACTGTAAAATCTGACGACGTTGTAGGAAGAGTTAAAACTTATGAAGCTATCGTTAAAGGTGAAAATGTACCAGAACCAGGAGTTCCAGAAAGCTTCAAAGTTTTAGTAAAAGAACTTCAATCATTAGGATTAGATGTACGTCTATATTCTGAAGATAATCAAGAGCTAGAATTAAAGGAAAATATTGATGAAGGTATTGAATATGACCCAGAAAAAGAGAAACCAGTTTTAACTGAGGAAGAAGCTATTGATGATGGCGACTTAGATGGTTATGGAGAAGAGACTTCTGATGATATTTTACTAGAAGATGATGAAGATGATTCTTTGGATGATGATAGTGATGATTTGTTTGAAGAGATAGGCGATGAGGATGATGAGTTGCTTTTTGGCAATGATTTGGCTAATGATAATCTTGATAATGACGATGACATCATCGAGTAAAACGAACTAAATCAGGCATCTTACGTCATTAATTTAAAAGAGAATTTAACTAAATAGATTTCAAAAAGGAAAGAGGCGACCTGAGGGAATTGCAAGAGCGGTGGCTAGCCCTCTTAACCTGTTTTGAAATTACCCTTAACACAGGCCTAAAGGGCTACGGGGAAAAGGCAGTGAAAGAGAAAAAATAAAAAAGTGCCGTCCCCAAACTAACCAAAAATGGTCAGTCGGAACCTGTCCCCAAACTGACCAAAAGAAGGGAGAAATTAGATAGTGGACGAATTAGATATTTTTAATAAGTTAAAAATAGGTATCGCATCAGATGAAAAAGTAAGAGAGTGGTCAAAAGGTGAAGTAAAAAAACCAGAGACTATAAATTATAGAACACTAAAACCAGAAAAAGATGGTTTATTCTGTGAAAGAATATTTGGACCAACAAAAGACTGGGAATGTCACTGTGGTAAATATAAGAGAGTAAGATATAAAGGTATAGTATGTGATAGATGTGGTGTTGAAGTAACAAAATCAAAAGTAAGACGTGAAAGAATGGGACATATTGAACTTGCAGCACCAGTAGCACATATTTGGTATTTTAAAGGTATACCAAGCAGAATTGCATTAATGCTTGATATTTCACCAAGAAACTTAGAGAGAATCATATATTTTGCTTCATATGTTGTTATAGATAAAGGAACAACAAACCTTGAAAAATGCCAAGTTTTAAATGAAAAAGAATACCATGAAGTTGAAGAGCAATATGGTAGAGGTTCATTTAAAGCAAAAATGGGAGCAGAAGCTCTAAGAGAATTATTAGAACAAATAGACTTAGACAAATTATCTGCTGAAATTAGAAAAGAATTAGAAACAGCAAGTGAACAAAAAAAGAGTAAACTTATAAAAAGATTAGATACTGTTGAAGCATTTAGAATTTCAGGAAACAGACCTGAATGGATGGTTATGCAAGTAGTACCAGTTATTCCACCAGAATTAAGACCAATGGTACAATTAGATGGTGGAAGATTTGCAACATCAGACCTAAATGACTTATATAGAAGAGTTATAAACAGAAATAACAGATTAAAAAGACTATTAGAATTAGGAGCACCAGAAATAATTGTAAGAAACGAAAAACGTATGTTACAAGAATCAGTAGATGCCCTAATAGACAATGGAAGAAGAGGAAGACCAGTAACAGGAGCTGGAAACAGACCTTTAAAATCTTTATCAGATTTATTAAAAGGAAAACAAGGACGTTTCCGTCAAAACCTACTTGGAAAACGTGTTGACTATTCTGGACGTTCAGTTATCGTAGTAGGACCTGAACTAAAAATATATCAATGTGGACTTCCAAAAGAAATGGCAGTTGAATTATTTAAACCATTTGTAATGAGAGAATTAGTAGGAAGAGGAATTGCTCAAAACATTAAAAATGCCAAAAGAATGGTAGAAAGATTAAGACCAGAAGTATGGGGAATATTAGAAGATGTTATAAAAGACCATCCAGTAATGTTAAACCGTGCTCCTACACTACACAGACTAGGTATTCAAAGTTTCGAGCCAGTATTAGTTGAAGGTAGAGCAATCAAACTTCACCCATTAGTTTGTGAAGCATTTAACGCTGACTTCGATGGTGACCAAATGGCTGTACATTTACCATTATCACCAGAAGCACAAGCAGAATCAAGATATTTAATGCTTGCAACAAATAACCTACTTAAACCACAAGATGGTAAACCAGTTGCAACACCTAGACTAGACATGATTTTAGGAAGTTATTACTTAACAATGACATTAGATGGAGAAAAAGGTGAAGGAAAATACTTCAAAGACCCAGAAGAGGCATTAATGGCATTTGCAAATAATGATGTAGGAATACATGCAAAAATCTTTGTTAGAGTTTCAAAAGAAATAGACGGAGAAATAAAAACAAAGAAAATAGAAACAAGTGTTGGAAAAATCATATTCAATCAAGGAATACCACAAGATTTAGGATTCATTGATAGAGAAAAAGACCCATTCCAATACGAAATAGATTTCCCAGTTATGAAAAAATCAATGGGACAAATAATTGAAAGAGTAATAAGAACACATGGACTAACAGAATCTGCAGAAGTAATAGACTATATAAAAGAACTAGGATTTAAATATTCAACATTAGCAGGTATAACATTCTCAATGGATGACGTTAAAGTACCAGACACTAAAAAAGAATTATTAAAAGAAGCAGACGAAAAAGTTGAAAATATTAGAAAACAATATGCAAGAGGACTTATTACTAATGAAGAAAGATATAATGCAGTAATCAATGTTTGGGAAGACACAACAAATAAAGTAAGTAATGCAATGGAAGAAAACTTTGATGACCTAAACCCAATATATATGATGGTAAAATCAGGAGCCAGAGGAAATATGAGCCAGTTAAGACAAATTGCAGGTATGCGTGGACTTATGGCAAGTACAACTGGTAAAGCAGTTGAAATTCCAATCAAATCATCATTTGCAGAAGGATTAGACGCATTAGAGTACTTTATTTCAGCACATGGTGCTAGAAAAGGACTTTCAGATACAGCTTTAAGAACAGCAGACTCTGGATACTTAACAAGAAGATTAGTTGACGTTTCACAAGACATAATAGTTAGAGAACATGATTGTGGAACAAATAATGGAATTGTAGTATATGACATTAAAGATGGACAACAAATAATCGAAAAAATGGAAGAAAGACTACTTGGTAGATATGTTGTTGAAGACGTATACAATCCAAAAACTAAAGAATTAATAGTTGACACAAATACAATGATTACAGAAAAAATAGCAGAAGAAATAGTAGCAGCTGGAATAGAAAAACTAAAAGTACGTTCTGTTCTTGGATGTCATTCAAAACATGGCGTATGTCAAAAATGTTACGGAATGGGATTAGCAAGAAGAGACTTAGTATCAATAGGAGAAGCAATTGGTATAATTGCTGCACAATCAATTGGAGAGCCAGGTACACAGCTAACAATGAGAACTATCCACTCTGGTGGTGTTGCAGGTGTAGCAGATATCACACAAGGTCTTCCAAGAGTTGAAGAGCTATTTGAAGCTAGAAAACCAAAGGGATTAGCTATAATCACAGAAATTGACGGTAAAGTAAAAATAAAAGAAACTAAGAAGAAAAAAGAAGTAATAGTTACAAGTAAAGACAATTCAAAATCATACACAATACCATTTGGTTCTAAAATGAGAGTAAAAGATGGAGATATGGTCGAAGCAGGAGAACCACTAATTGAAGGTTCAATAAATCCAAGTGAAATCTTAGCAATCAAAGGACCAGAAGGAGTATATGAATACCTAATTTCAGAAGTACAAAAAGTATATAGAAATCAAGGTGTTGATATTAATGATAAACACATCGAGGTTATTGGTAGACAAATGCTTAAGAAAGTTAGAATTGATGATAATGGAGATACAGATATGTTCCCAAGTTCATTAATAGATATGTATGAATTTGAAGACAAAAACAATGAAGCAATAGCAGAAGGAAAACGTCCTGCAACAGGAAAACGTGTATTACTAGGAATCACAAAAGCATCACTTGCAACAGACAGCTTCTTATCAGCAGCATCATTCCAAGAAACAACAAGAGTTCTAACAGATGCAGCAGTTAAAGGAAAAGTTGATGACTTAGTTGGACTAAAAGAAAATGTTATTATAGGAAAACTAATTCCTGCAGGTACAGGTATGGCAAAATATCAAAACATCCATATAAGCACAGAAAAAGAAGAACAAGAAGAAAACAAAGAACAAGAAGCAGTAACAGAAAATAGGGATTAGGGGACGGCCCTATGGAAATATTTAATAAGTAAAAAATAAAAAGTAGTAATTAGTTGAAATGATACTAATTTACTACTTTTTTAAAGTGCATCTCAATATACAACAAAATTAAAAAATATAGCAAACAACCATAAAGATTATGGAAACTAATCCGAAATCCTTGACAAAATTAACAAACCTTAGTAAAATAAATAGGAATAAATAAATAGGAGAAAATATATGCAAAATACCAATAGAAAAGTTATAGACACAATAACATCTAGAACAAAAATATATTTAGTATTGATATTTATTTTACTAGTAGTTATTTGCTGGCAAGCACCAGCAATGACAATATATGCAGTAATTGGATATTTATTACTATTAGCATACACATATTACACAAATCAAAAAAGAAAAAGTGAGATATCAGAAACTTTGCAAGACTTAACATTAACAGTAGATACAGCGGCAAAAACAAGTCTAATAAATTCGCCATTCCCACTAATTATTATGGAAAATGACGGAAATGTTATATGGAAAAGCTCAAAATTCACAACTGAATTTGCGAACATAGATATAAACACATATATAGATGATATCAGTCTTGATATAAAAGATGCAATACAAAAAGATAAAGAAAGAGATAGTAAAAAAGAAATTACCAAACAAGTAAAAATAGGTGAAAAAGACTATAAAATTATTGGAAGATATGTAAAATATAATAAAAACAAAAATAAAGAAAAAAAATCTAAAAAAGAATATATGATAATTCTATATTTTATAGATGATTCAGAAAATATCAGATTACAAAAAGAATATAAAGACTCAAAATCATGTATTGCAATAATAATGATAGACAACTACGAAGAGACAATGCAAAGACTAGAAAGCGAAGAGAAACCACAAGCAACAGCTGAAATAGACAAATGCATATATGAATGGGCAAATGAGACAAATGGGGTATTATTAAAAATAGAAAAAGACAGATATATTTATTTCTTTGAGCAAAGATATTTAGAAAAAGTTAAAGAAGACAAATTTAACATATTAGATAAAATAAAAGAAATAAATATAAATGATAAAACACAATTTACATTAAGCATAGCAGTATCAAATGAAGGTTCAACAGACAAAGAAAAATATAAATCAGCACAAACAGCAATGGATATAGTATTAGGACGTGGAGGAGACCAAGCAG
>CAWVDV010000040.1:0-9283 GCA_963928115.1 Bacillota bacterium
AGCTTGTGCTTCTCTATGTGGTTGGCGATATTTACCTCCACTCCGGACTTTCACCGTTTAGTTAAACGACATGCCTGTCGCACTCCCCAACAGGACAAAAATGTCCTGTTGGGGATGTTTCTTTTTGGACATTTTTGTCCATTCGGAAACGTCCTAAATAGAGACATTATTTTTTCAATTCTTCTAAGAACATTTTGTTTAACATTTGTGGGTTTGCTTTTCCTCTTGTTTCTTTCATAGCTTGTCCAACTAAATATCCTAAAGCTCTATCTTTTCCGCCTTTATAGTCTGCAACTGATTGTGGATTTGCTTCTAATATTTTTAATACCACATCTTTTATTGCTCCTTCATCAGAAATTTGTACCCATCCTTTTTCATCAATTATATCTTCAGGGTCTCTTGGATGTTCAAACATTTCTACTAATACTTTTTTAGCAATGCTTGAACTAATTGTTCCTTTATCTATTAACATTACTAATTTAGCTAATTGTTTGCAATCAAATGGTATTTCTATTGGCTCCATTTCTGTTTCATTTAGTATTCTAGATATGTCTGATATAATCCAGTTATTTACCGCTTTTGGATTATTGCATATTTTTGTTGCTCCTTCAAATAGGTCTGATAGATATTTTGATGATGTGATTATATTTGCATCTTTTTCTGATAATTTATATTCTTCTAAATATCTTTGTTTTCTACTTTCAGGTAATTCCGGTAATGCTTTTTTAATATTTTCTATATATTCTTCTGAAAGTTTTATTGCAACTAAATCTGGTTCTGGAAAATATCTGTAATCTTCTGCATCCTCTTTATTTCTCATAGGAAATGTTTTTCCAGATACATCATCCCATCTTAAAGTTTCTTGTTCTACTTCCCCACCATCTTCAATTATATCTATTTGTCTATCTATCTCATATTCTATTTCTCTTGTGATACTTTTAAATGAATTCATATTTTTTGTTTCTGTACGAGTTCCAAATTTTGTATCTCCTTTTTTTCTTACTGATACATTTACATCTGCTCTTAGTGATCCTTCTTGCATTTTACAATCTGAAACTTCAATGTATTCTAATATTGATTTTAATTTTCTTAAATATTTTTCCGCTTCTTCGCTACTTCTTATATCAGGCTCTGATACTATTTCTATTAGTGGAACTCCTGCTCTATTTAAATCGACTAAACTTCCTCCACCAAAATCATCATGGTTTAGCTTTCCTGCATCTTCTTCAATGTGGATTCTTGTTATTCCAATTTTTTTCTTTCCTTCATCTGTGTCAATTTCTACATATCCATGTTCACATAGTGGTTTGTCAAATTGAGAAATTTGATATGCTTTTGGTAGGTCTGGGTAGAAATAGTTTTTTCTGTCATTTTTACTATCTCTAGATATTTCACAATTTGTTGCAAGTCCTGCTTTTACTGCATATTCTACAACTTTTTCGTTTAAAACTGGTAATGTTCCTGGCATTGCCATGCATATTGGACATACATGTGTGTTTGGTGCTGCTCCAAATTCTGTTGGACATGAACAAAATATTTTTGTTTTAGTTGAAAGCTCTGCATGTACTTCTAGTCCTATTATTACTTCATAGTTATCTCTTGACATTTTCATTCCTCCTTATCAGGGATTAGGGGACGTTCTTTTAATCCCTATCTTTCTATATCTTCTAAATTTTTCTTTTTACTTAGTTCCTCTAATTGCTGGATGCAGTATCCTCTAAAATATAATTTATCGGCTTCTTCATAGTTATCTGTTTCATAATATCCATTTGCCTTATGAAAATCACGTTTTATTCCCAATTTTTCTTTTTCTCTTTCAAATATATAATCGACTTGTCCTTGATTCAAGGTTCCTTTTAGTATTGTAAATCCATATAAATCACCTACTAAATAGAAAGGTTCTAATAAATCCGGTCTTGCCTCATTATTATTCTGTAAGCCTGTATAATCAAATCTATATATTTCTCCATTTCCAGTTTGTTCTACCTTTAACTTCCCTTGAATCAGCTTTTTACTTTTATGTAGTATACTTCTATGTTCGTTTTCTTCAATTTCCTCGATTTTTTTGTATACTTCAAAAATTAGCTTTACTATTTTTCCTCTTTCTTCAACTGTTAAATCTTTTCTGCTGTTTACAATATCATAAACAAACATATGATATTGTCCTTCTATCTGGGCTTTTTGAAATAAATCTACATATTCTTTATAACTCATTTTCTACCTACTTCTTAAATTCTGGTTTATGATTTTCTCTAAATTTAATTTTTTGTTCAAATGTATATGCTGCATTTAATATTGTTTCTTCACTAAATTTATTTCCTATTAACTGCATTCCTACTGGCATACCTTCTTTATCTACACCACAAGGGATTGAAATTCCTGGTAGACCAGCAATATTAACTGAAACAGTACATATGTCTGCTAAGTACATTTCTAGCGGATTATTTGATTTTGAACCTATATCAAATGCTACTGTTGGTGAAGTTGGTGTTAATATAACATCATATTTTTCAAATCCTTTATTAAATTCATTCATAACTAATGTACGTACTTGTTGTGCTTTTTTGTAATATGCATCATAATATCCTGATGAAAGTACATATGTTCCAAGGATTATTCTTCTTTTTACTTCTGGTCCAAATCCTTCACTTCTTGATTTTTTGTATATTTCTTTTAGGCTTTTAAATTCTTTTGTTCTATATGTATATCTAATTCCATCAAATCTTCCTAAGTTTGAACTTGCTTCTGCACATGCGATGATATAATATGTTGCTAATGCATATTGTGCAATATCTAATGAAAATTCTTCAACTTCTGCTCCTAATTCTTTGTATGTTTCAATTGCTTTTTGTAGTTGCTCTTTTACTTCTTCATTTATTCCTTCTCCAAAGAATTCTTTTGGAACTCCAATTTTTAATCCTTTTACATCATTTTTTAATGCTTTTGTGTAATCTACTTTTGGTCTATCACTTGATGTTGTATCTTTTTTATCATGTCCTGCGATAATATTTAATAACATTGCTGCATCTTGCACATCTTTTGTTATTGGTCCTATTTGGTCAAGTGATGATGCAAATGCTACTAATCCATATCTTGATACTAATCCATATGTTGGTTTTAATCCTACTACCCCACAAAAACTTGCTGGCTCTCTTATTGAACCACCTGTGTCGCTTCCTAATGCCCATGGCACCATATTACTTGCGACAGCAGTTGCACTTCCTCCTGATGATCCTCCTGGTACTTTGTTTAGATTCCATGGATTTCTTGTTGTACCAAAATATGAATGCTCTGTTGAACTTCCCATTGCAAATTCATCCATATTTAATTTTCCTAAATTTATCATGTTTTCATTATTTATTTTTTCCATTACTGTTGCATCATATGGTGATACAAAGTTTTCTAACATTCTTGAACTGCATGTAGTTTTTATTCCTTTAGTACAAATGTTATCTTTTATTCCTATTGGAATTCCTGCAAATTCTCCTGTCATTTCTCCGCTTTCTATTTTATTTTGTATTTCTTCAGCACTTTTTTTAGCTTCGTCTGTTAATTCTGTTACAAATGCTTGTATGTCTTTTTCTTTTTCATTTATTCTATTTATATATGCTTCTGTTATTTCTTTTATTGTTAATTCTTTGTTTTTTATTTTTTCTTGTAATTCATGTACTGTTAGTTCTGTAATGTCCATTATGCATTCCTCCTTTTTTAATTTATTACTTTAGGTATTTTAAACATATGTTGGTCTTGCTCTGGTGCATTTTGTAATAGAGCATCATTATCTTTAAATATTTCTACTTCATCTTTTCTAAATACATTTTTTGCTTCATTTGCTCCTATTGTAATATCTAAATTTTCTACTGGTGCATTGTTTACTATATTTGCAAAATTCAATATTTCTTCCAAATTTTCTAAATAGTTGTCAATTTCATTTTCTTCTAGTGTTAAATTTGCTAAATTTGCAATATGCAAAATTTCTTCTTTGCTTACCTTCATAGTAATCATTCCTTTCTACGCAAATTTCCTTATTACATAGGAAATTTTCCTAAATATGTTTTATATTATATACTTTTTTTTACAAAAAAACAAGCCCCAAATAGGCTTGTTTATTGATTTTTGCACATCAGTGCGTCGAAATCTTTGATTTCGTTAACGCACAATTTTCTTATTTTAATTCAACTGTTGCTCCAACTTCAGCAAATTTAGCTTTTAAGTCTTCAGCTTCTTCTTTAGAAGCTCCTTCTTTAACTGTTTTTGGTGCTCCATCTACTAAGTCTTTAGCTTCTTTTAATCCTAATCCTGTAGCATCTCTAACTACTTTGATTACTTTTATTTTTTGATCTCCAGCGTCTGTTAATACTACATCAAATGATGATTTTTCTTCAGCTGCTTCTCCTGCTGCAGCTCCTGCTGCTGGTGCAGCTGCTGCTACTGCAGATACTCCATATTTTTCTTCTATAGCTTTTACTAAATCAGCTAATTCAACAACTGTTAAAGCGTCGATTTCTTCTAATAATTTTTCTATTTTTTCCATTTTTAAATCCTCCTAATTTTTATTTTAGTGTTTTATACACTATTTTTGTGATTTAAGTTCACTACTCTTTTTGGTTTTTAATTTCAAATTATTCAGCTGGTGTTTCCTCAGCTTCTGTTTTTGCTTCTTCTTGTGCTGGTGCTGTTTCTTCAGTAGCTACTGCTACTGTAACTTTTTCACCTGCTTCTTCTTTTTGTTTTTTTACTTCATTAAGTGCAACTGCAACTTTTGAAATATTTCCAAGTAATGCTCCAGCAAGCATAGATAGTAATGTTTCTCTTGATGGTAATTTTGCAAGTGTAATGATTTCTTCTGTTGTCATTACTTTTCCATCAATTACTCCACCTTTTATTTGATAGAATTCATTATCTTTGCTATATTTGTATATTACTTTTGAAGGTTCTAGATAATCTTCTTTAGCTATTACAACTGCTGTTGGTCCTTCTAATTTTTCATCTAATCCTTCAATTCCGCATTCTGCTAAAGCTCTTCTTGTAATATTATTTTTTATGATTGTGTATTTTGCATTTGCGTTTCTTAAGTTTCTTCTTAATTCAGTATCATCAGCTACATTAATTCCTCTATAATCTGTTAAAAGTATTAATTTTGCTTCTTTCATTTCTTCTGATAATTTACTTACTTCTTCTTTCTTTTGGTTTAGTATTTTTTCACTTGCCATTTGAATTTTCACCTCCCAGTATTTAAGGTTTTTTTACCTTTTGTAATTTATATTTAGTAAATTTAAAAACACTCTTATAGTCTTTCCGAGGCTAATAGAGTGTTTTGATAGAATTCACTTCTATATTAAACTTTTCTCTTCTTACCTCGGTAGGACTTACTTTTGCCTACTGTCTTTGGCAATTAGTTTTGGTCAATAAATAGACTTGGTCCCATTGTTGTAGCTATTGCTACACTTTTGATGTATTGACCTTTTGCTGCTGCTGGTTTTGCTTTTATAATAGCATTTATTATTGTTTCATAGTTTTCTAATAATTTATCTGCTCCAAATGAAACTTTTCCAAATCCTAAGTGAATAATGTTTGTTTTGTCTAAACGATATTCAACTTTTCCTGATTTAATTTCATTTATTGCTTTTGTTACGTCCATTGTAACTGTTCCTGATTTAGGGTTTGGCATTAATCCTTTTGGTCCTAATACTTTACCTAATCTTCCTACAACACCCATCATATCTGGTGTTGCAACTACTACATCATAATCAAACCAGTTTTCATTTTGAATTTTTGGGATTAATTCTTCTGCTCCAACATAGTCTGCTCCAGCTTTTTCAGCTTCTTCAGCTTTTGGCCCTTTAGCAAATACTAATACTTTTTGAGTTTTACCTGTACCATTTGGAAGTACTACTGTACCTCTTACTTGTTGGTCTGCATGTTTAGAATCTACTCCTAATTTTACATGTAATTCAACTGTTTCGTCGAATTTTGGTTTTGGCATTTTTTCGATTGTTTCTAATGCTTCTTTAATTCCATATTTTTTTGCTTTGTCTACTAATTTTACACTTTCTGCGTATCTTTTTGACATTTTCATTTTATTTTACCTCCTTTGGTTTTAACGAGCTTTAAACTTAACTCTCCCAATTTAATTTTATTTTTTAATTTTTTATTGGATTGCTGCTTTTCATTAATTTTAATTAGTCTGTAACAACAACACCCATAGATCTAGCAGTTCCTTCAACCATGCTCATAGCTGTTTCTATTGTTGCAGCATTTAAGTCTGGCATTTTTTGTTCTGCAATTTCTCTAACTTGTGCCTTTGTTATTTTAGCAACTTTGTCTCTATTTGGTACTCCAGATCCTTTTTGAATTTTTATTGCTTTTTTGATTAATACTGCTACTGGTGGTACTTTTGTTATAAATGTAAATGATTTATCTTTGTATACTGTTATTACTACTGGTATAATCATTCCTGGTTGGTTTGCTGTTCTATCATTGAATTCTTTTACGAATTGCATGATGTTTACACCACTTGATCCTAATGCTGGTCCTACTGGTGGAGCTGGTGATGCTTTTCCTGCTTCTATTTGTAATTTAATTATATTTGATATTTCTTTTTCTGCCATTTTATATGGCACCTCCTTTTTTCTAATCGACAGGGGACACACCTTTACCTTTTGGTCATTTCCACTTGGGATTAAGGAATGTCCCCTTCCCTTGTGAATAGATGATTCTCCCTTTATTTATTTTTTCTGTATTATTTAATCTTCTGAACCTGTGAAAATTCTAGTTCTACTGGTGTTTCTCTACCAAACATTGATACTAGAACTTTTACTTTGTGTTTTTCTGTATTAATTTCTTGTACTGTTCCTACAAAACCTTCAAATGGTCCGTTCATAACTTGTACTTGTTCATTTATTTCATAATCCACATTAACTGGTATATCTTCAAATCCCATATTTCTGATTTCCTCATCAGTTAATGGTATTGGGTCGGTTCCTGAACCTACAAAGCCTGTAACTCCTCTAGTATTTCTTACTATATACCAAGTTTGTTCTGTTACAATCATTTTTATTAATACATAACCTGGAAAAACTTTTTTTAAATTAGTTTTTCTTTTTCCATCTTTAATTTCAATTTGTTCTTCCATTGGAACTATTATATCGAAAAAGTAATCTTCTAATTCTCTATTTTTTATTGTTTTTTCTAGGTCTGCTTTTACTTTGTTCTCATATCCTGAATATGTATGTACTACATACCATCTTGGATTATTGTCATAATCTTTTTGAGACATTTAATAAGCCTCCTTTTCTATTGATTTGATAGCTGATTATTTAATTATTTTATTCTGCTTCATTAGTAGTTGCATCATTTTCTGTTGATGTATTTTCTTCATTAGATGTTTCTTCAGATGTTGTATTGTCTTCTGCAGTTACATTTTCATCTGTTAATGTATTATCAGTTGTTTCGTTTGTAGTAGAGTTTTCTGTTGTTTCATTGGTTGTAATTACTTCTCTAATTTTGTCTATTCCTTTTTCATCTACTGTTTTAAATACTAAATCTAACACAAATACAATTGCTGCTGTAATTAGTACTATTGTTATAACTGCAACAGTATTATTTACTAATTGTTTTGGTGTTGGCCAAACTACTTTTTTTAATTCAGCTTTGAAATCTTTAAAAAAGCTCTTTTTATTTTTACTGTTTTCTTGTTTTTGTTCTTTATTATTTGTCTTGTTTACTTTACTTGTTTTTTTAGCCATTTTATATCCTCCTTAAAATAGCTTGACTATTTTGTTTCTTTGTGTGTTGTACGTTTTTTACAGAATTTACAATACTTAACTATTTCTAATCTATCTGTATTATTTCTCTTGTTTTTTGATGTCATGTAATTTCTTCTTTTACATTCTGTACATTCTAATGTTATATTTTCTCTTGGTCCTTTTGCTGCCATAATAACACCTCCGTATTTACCTATACTTTACTTTTTAAAACGATGTGAGCATATGTACGTAATTACATATGCTAGAATATTTTACCACTTTTCTTGTCCTATGTCAATGGATTTTGCTAAATTTTCTTAGTTTTTCATCATTTTTTCTTTTTCTTTTTTTGTACTGAAAATCCAAACTTTCCTATTTTTTTTCCTAATGAATAATAATGTCCATTTGAATAAGCAATCAAATCACACTTTGATATGTCAAAAGCTCCTTTTTCATCTATGTATTTCTTATCTGCTCTAATTGCTAGAACTTCAGCGACAAACATATGATGTGATCCTAATTCTTTTATTTCTTTAACTTTACATTCAATTGATACTGGACTTTCTTTTATCATTGGACATTTTACAAATTCTGCTTTTTCTTTGTGTAAGTGCATTTCTTTAAATTTGTCAAATTTTGCTCCTGATCTTACTCCGCACCAATCTGTTGCTTTTACTAAATTTTTATTTGTTAGATTTATTACAAATTCTCCTTGTTTTTTTATTAAATCATATGAATACCTAGTTGGTCTGACAGAAATATAGACAGTTGCAGGGTTAGTATTTAATATACCTGTCCATGCAACTGTTATAATATTTGACTTTTCCATTGTTCCACAACTTACCATTACTGCTGGTAATGGATAAATAAATGTTCCTGATTTCCAAATTGCTTTATTACTATTATAATTATTACTCACGTTCGTCTCCTTCATTATTTTGATACCTGGTTATATTCTTTTTCTCTTCTACTATATTTTCTCTTGGTATAATAATTTTTGTTCTTTCTAATTCTTCAGTATATATTTCTCTATCTTGTTTTGTTGCAATTTTTCTATATGAATCTTCTACAATTGATATTTCTTTTTCTAAATCCCTTATTTTTCGTTGAAGTGCTAATTTTTCTCTAAAACTTTGTGTGTTTTCTAATTGTTGTTTTGCTATTTCAATATGTATAGATAATCTTCTTATTGTTCCTACTGCTTTTTCTTTAATAAATCTATTTTTTTCTTGTTCGTCTTTTATTCTATCTATCGCTATTTTATTTGTTCCTACTATTTCATATGCATTTCTTTTATCTTCCATATTTTTCATTCCTTTCCTACGTTAATATCCTTATAAAATACTATTTTGGGCCACACTTATATTTTACCATATTAACAGAAAAAAATCAAAAATATAGAAAATTTGATTTTTTAGACAAAAAAAATCTAGCAACAACCTATCTTCCCAGCAGGGTAACCCACAAGTATTTTCGGCACATTTAGGCTTGACTTCTGTGTTCGGGATGGGAACAGGTATTACCCTAAATGTCAT
>CAWVDV010000041.1:0-29008 GCA_963928115.1 Bacillota bacterium
TAATATTGTAAATTTAGTAGTAGGAAGTTTTTATGCGTATTCAACAGTTGTTGACGAAATAATGAAAACAAGTTATTTTGGAATGGATTACTAATTTTTGAGTTAGTAGTCTTTTTTATTGAAATTAAGGCAAATGGTATTGCAATAGTTTTTTTGAAATTATATAATTACTATAAATTTATAAAAGTTAAGAAAAGAGGTAAAAATATGATTCATAAAATGAAATTAAACGAAAGCCCATTTGAAAGAATAAAAAATGGAACAAAAACAATAGAATTTAGATTATATGATGAAAAAAGAAAAAAATAAAAATCGGCGATAAAATAGAATTTTCAAAATTGCCAGATTTACAAGAAAAAATATTAGTAGATGTATTAGATATATACAGAGATAAAACATTTGAAAACTTATTTAAAAAAATTTATACAGATGAGGAAGAAATAGAAAGAAAGACAAAATCAATGTATCAATTTTATTCAAAAGAACAAGAAAGAGAATATGGCGTTGTAGGAATAAAAATTGCTTTATTAAGTAATAGTTTTAGATGTACTTATGATAACTTAATAATTAGAAAAGTAAAATATGAAGATATTGAACAAATTGTTGATATAAATATCAAAGACTGGAAAAAAGTATATAAAGGAATAATAGATGATGAGATTTTGAATAATCTTAATAGAGAAGAAAAGATAAAAAAATGGAGAGAACATTACAATATAGGAAATGTGATTGTTGCAGAAGAAAATGGTACTATATTAGGATATTGCAGATATGATGATAATGCAATTTATGAAAATACTGATATAGATTCAGAGATTATAGCAATATATGTAGATTGCGATAAGTTAGGAAATGGAATAGGGAGGAAATTAATAGAATATGTAAAGAAGGATTTAAAAAATAAAAATAAAACTAAAATGGTAATATGGTGTTTAGAGAAAAATCAAAATGCAAGAAAGTTCTATGAAAAAATGGGTGGAAATTTGTTATTTGATGAAAAGTATTTTGAAAAAGAAGGAAAAAAATATAAAGAAGTAGGATATGTTTATAATATTAAAAGATAATGAATAGGAATTGATAAATATTATAAATTATGCTATATTAATAGCATAGTGTAAGGAGTGATATTATGAGTGAAAAAATATATACAATTGATGAAATAAAAAAAATATTAAAAGAATTTTTAAAAGATAAACCTGTATATCAAGTAATACTATTTGGTTCTTATGCAAAACATGAAGCAACAAAAGAAAGTGACGTGGATTTAATAATAGATACAAATTCAGAATTAAAAGGATTTGCATTATTAAAATTAATATGCCAAATAGAAGAAAAATTGAAAAAAAATATTGATGGATTTGAAAAATATGAAATAATAAAAGATTCATCAATTGACAAGGAAATAAAAGAAACAGGAGTTGTTGTATATGAAAAATAAAGAATATATGTCATTAAAAAAGATGATAGAATATATAAATAAAGCATTGAGATATACTGATGGGTGCGATTTTCAAACATTTTCAAGTAATGAGGAAAAAGTAGATGCCACTATTTTTGCGATTAGCCAAATAGGTGAATTAGTCAAGAACATAAGTAAAGAGACAATGGAAAAATATCCTAATATAGAATGGATTATTATAAAAAATTTAAGAAACAAAATCGTTCATGATTATGAGGGAATAAAATTAAATCTAATTTGGGATATAGTAACAAATGATATAGTACAATTAAAAGAAGATTTAGAGGAGATATTAGAAAATTGTAAGAGTTAAAAATAGAGGCAAAAATATATCACATAGTTCTAGAAAAAGTTAATCAGATTATAGAAAAATTTTAGATAAATGAGGGCAAAAAATAAAATGTTAGGAATTTTCCTCCAAGTAAAAGCATACAATTAAGTAGCTTTAACTTGGAGGTTTTTAAAATGTTCTTTGTATTAAACAAACAAAAAATATGTACATACTTAGTATCAATAATAACAGTAGTAATACTATTTTGTGTAGCTGGAACAATAGGAAACAAAGACGAAGCAATAACAACATCATCTGAAAATAGTAAATTACTACCAATATACAATGTCCAAACAGAAGAGAAAAAAGTTGCATTCACAATGAACTGCGCATGGAATGCTGATGATATAGACCAGATATTAGAAGTTTTAAGAAACAACAATACAAAAATAACATTTTTTATGGTAGGAGATTGGATAGAAAAATTCCCTGAAGCAGTAAAAAAGATATATGATGAAGGTCATGAAATAGCAAGTCATAGTGACACACATCCACATGTAAATAATTTGAGTTATGAGCAAAATATAGAAGAAATGGAAAAAAGTAACGATAAGATTGAAAAAGTTACTGGAACAAGAACCAAAATATATAGAGCACCATATGGGGAATATAACAATAACGTAATACAAGCAGCAAATGACAAAGGATATTATACAATTCAATGGAATTTGGATACTTTAGATTATACTGGACTAACTGGTGAAGAAATGTGGAGTAGATTAGATGGAAAGATAAAAGCAGGGGATATAATACTTAGCCATAATGGAACAAAACACACAGCTGATAGTTTAGATATGTTGCTTAAAAATATTAAGCAAAAAGGTTTTGAGGTTGTGAAGGTATCAGATTTAATATATTTGAATAATTATATGATTAATAGTAATGGAACACAAATGCTGGTTGAAAAATAAATTTAAAAAGTGTATGTATAAAATTACCAAATTTGTTAATAATATAAGTAGAAGAAAACATATGTGATAAATTAGTTTGATTAAAAAATAAGGGGTGAATAATGGTATTAATCGGTATTGTTGCAAATAAAAAATGTTTCGAAACAATAAAGACGGAAATTGCCAAAAAAGACAATCAAATTAATGTGCTTCATATAAATACAAAAAGTCTAGAAAATATGAAAAATATAAAATTTGATACAATAATTATTCAAAATGATTTAGAAAAATGTAAAGAATTAAAAGAGCAATTGAAAAAAATGTGTAAAGAAGCAAAATATGTGATAATAAATACTGATTTAAATGAAAGTTATGAAGAATTTGAAGTACAAAATTTAATCACATGTGGAATGAATCAAAATGCAATTGTAACAGTTTCAAGCAATAGTGAAGATGATATTCTAATTTATTGGCAAAAAAGTATAGATAATAAATATGGAAATAAGATAGAGATTGAAGAAAGAAGGATAAAAAAGGGAGAAGATAATATCTTAAAAATTGATGAAATTTTGATTTTATATACCATTTTAAGGTTATATAATTATCCCATAATAGAAAAAATATAGGAAAAATCTAACTTTTTTGAATATTTTTAACTTTTTATGTAGACAAATCCAAAAAAATAGTGTATAATAAGAAATGTAATTAATCGTTCAAGGGGAAATACAATTGATAAAATTATAAAATAGGGAGGAAAAAACATTGGATACAAATTATTTAGAAAACAACTATTTAACATTAGTTGGAAAAGTTACAGGAGAAAAGAAATTTAGCCATGAAATATATGGAGAGAGATTTTATATTTTTAACTTATCAATACCAAGATTAAGTGGAAATTCAGACATTATACCAATTACAGTATCAGAAAGACTAATTAAAGAAGATACTTTACAAGAAGGAAACAAACTATTAATAAAAGGTCAATTTAGATCATACAATAGTTATGAAAATGAAAAGAATAGACTAATATTAACAGTATTTGCGAAAGACATTTTAGAAGTTGAAGAAAATGAAGGAGAAGAAGAAAACGATATAGTTAGAAAAGACATAATTACTAATGAAGTTGTATTAGTAGGTTATATTTGTAAGAAACCAATATATCGTCAAACACCATTTGGTAGAGAAATTGCAGACCTTTTACTTGCTGTAAATAGGGCATATAACAAGTCAGATTATATTCCATGTATTGCTTGGGGAAGAAATGCGAGATTTTGCCAAAACTTAGAAGTTGGAACTCAAGTAAAAGTAGTAGGAAGAGTTCAATCAAGAACTTACGAGAAAAAACATGAAGATGGAAGTGTAGAAACAAGAGTTGCATATGAAGTTTCAATTGGTAGCTTAGAAGTTGTAGAAGAAAAAGACAATGAAAATGAGATTGAAACAGAAAATCAAGAAGCTGTTTAAAATAAAAGGATTGCTAATTATATATATTAAAAGTTTCAAAGGACTAGTCTTTTGAAACTTTTTTTGGTATAATGTGGAGCAGAAAGGAATGAAAAAGTATGACTAATAAGAAAGATAAAAAGAAAATGAAATCAACTACTAAATTTACAATAATTGCACTTGTTTTAATTGCAATAGTTTGTATTGCATTAACACCAGTAACATTACAAAACGATACATTTTATACAATAAAAGTGGGAGAACATATAGCAAATTATGGGATAGATATGCAAGACCCATTTTCTTGGCATGAAGATTTACCATATACATATCCACATTGGCTTTATGATTTAATAACATATTTTGTATATACGATTTTTGGATTTACAGGAATATATATAGCGACATGTATATTGTCAGTATTACTTGGCTGGTCTATATATCTAGTAAATACTAAAATAGCTAAAAATCAATTATTTTCATTTTTTATTACTATAGGAGTAATGTATGTAATAAGAGGATATATTACAGCAAGAGCACAACTAGTGACATTTATATTATTTATTTTGACAATATTCTTAATAGAAAAATTTTTGGAAACAAGGAAAAAACGATATGCAGTAGGATTAATAATAGTACCTATATTAATTGCAAATTTACATGTAGCAGTATTTCCATTCTATTTTGTATTGTATTTACCATATATTGCAGAATATCTAATTGCAGTTTTAGCAGAAACAATACTTTATAGAAAAGTCAAAATATTTTTCTTAAAAGATAAAATAAATGTTTTAGAAAAGAGTAAAAAGAATAACGAAAAACTTGAAAAATTAAAACAAAAATTAAAAGAATTAGAAGAAAAAGTAGATAAGGTAAAAATAAAAAGAACAAAAGAATTGCAAAATCCATATAAAATAAAATTAGTAAAAAATAAAAATGTAAAATGGCTAATTTTAGTAATGATTATATGCCTATTTACAGGATTATTAACGCCAATAGGAGATACACCTTACACATATTTATATAAAACAATGCAAGGAAATACAACGCAAAATATCAATGAGCATTTACCAATGACATTATCTGATGATGTCGATGCTATGTGTGCAATAATCTTATTTTTAGCAGTTTTAACATTTACAAAGGCAAAAATACGATTATGTGATTTATTTATGATAGGTGGCTTATTATATCTAATGCTAGACTCTAGAAGGCAAATAACAATGTTTGCGATAATAGGAAGTGTGGTTTTAGGAAAACTGCTAATGGAAATGGTTAGAATATATAGTAAAGACTTAGATAAAAATGCAGTAAAAGTATTAACAAATAAAATAGGTATGACTTTATTAACTTTAGTAGTTTTAGGTTTAAGCTATTATTTTGCAGAAGATAAATTTGATGACACATATATAGATGAAACAGCATATCCAGTTGCAGCATGTGATTATATATTAGAGAATATTGATTTAGGAACAGCAAGATTTTATAATGAATACAATTATGGAAGTTATATGTTGTTTAGAGGAATACCAGTATTTATAGATTCTAGGGCAGATTTATATTCACCAGAATTTAATGGAAAAGTGGTGGATGATATATTCATGGACTTCATAGATACATCAAGTATAGGAATGTTTTATGAAGATGTATTTGAAAAATATGATATAACACATGTAATAACTTATGAAAATTCTAAAATGAATATGATAATAACAAAAACACAAGATCCACATTATAAAGAACTATACAAAGATGATTATTTTGTGATTTATGAGAGAGTGTCTCAATAGGGACGTTTCTCTTGCGACATTTTGTCTATTTGGGGACAGGTAGAATGTATCCATTTTAAACTTATCGAAAGGAATAGGATATTAAGTGAAAGAAAAAAAGAAAAAGATTAATAAATTTGATATTGCAATAATTATTATAATTATTACAATAATAGTAATTGACCAGATATCAAAAATCATTGTTCAAAATACATATTCAATAGGAACAGATTCAAATTCAGAAATGATGTATATAGTTACTAATCTAATAATAATAGTTTTAATTACGAGATTTATGCTATCACAAAATCAGTTTGTAGATAAAATATTGAAGGTATTTCTTAGTTTCATAGTTGCAGGTGGAATATCTAATTTGATAGATAGAATTGCAAGAGGTTATGTGTTAGAATGGATAAATATTAGTAGAATAGAGTGGTTACCAATGTTTAATATAGCAGATATATTTGTTTTGAGCGGTTGGATTTTAGTTGTTGGGAAATTTACTTATTTTACGGCAAAAGAATTGAGGCAAAAGGTTGAAAAATAATTTAACTAAAATGAGATGTAATATAGAGATGAGGAATTTAAAGTGAAAAAGTTTATTGTAGAAGAAAAAGAAGAAAATAAAAGAATTGATAGTTATTTGTCTGAAAAGAATGAAGATTTATCAAGAGTTGCAATACAAAGATTAATTTCAGAAGAAAAGGTTAAAGTAAATGATAAAAAAGTTAAACCATCATATAAAGTGCAAGAAAATGATGAAATTACATTGGAAGAGGAACAACCCAAAGAAATTTCATTAAAAGCACAAAATATACCATTAGAAATAATTTATGAAGATAATGATATCATAGTAGTAAATAAACCTAAGGGGATGGTAGTACATCCTGCAAATGGAAATCCAGATGGTACACTTGTAAATGCTGTTATGGCTATTTGTAAAGATTCTTTGTCTGGAATAGGTGGAGAGATAAGACCGGGGATAGTTCATCGACTTGATAAAGACACTTCTGGAATTATAGTTGTAGCTAAAAATGATAAGGCACATATTAATTTAAGTGAGCAAATAAAAAATCATGAAGTTAAAAAAACATATATTGCAATTGTAAGAGGAGTTGTGAAAGAAAATCAAGCAACAATAAATATGCCAATTGGAAGAAGTGAAAAAGACAGAAAGAAGATGGCTGTTACCAAAAAAGGTAAAGAGGCAATAACACATTTTAAGGTATTAAAGAGATTTGAGGATTATACAGTATTAGAGGTAAATATAGAAACAGGAAGAACACATCAAATAAGGTTACATTTAGCTCAAATTGGGTATCCAATTATAGGAGATAGTACATATTCAAGTGGCAAGAATAGATGGGGAATAAAAGGACAAGCTTTACATGCTAAAAGCCTGGAATTTAGACATCCTATTACAGGTGAGAAAATGAAGTTAGAAGCGGAATTACCAGAATATATGAGACGATTAATTTAATAATTTATATCGTTTCTTGGCTAACATTACATTATAGATAAATTCTAAACTTATAAATTATTAAATTAATCTTTAAAATGGCTAAAAAAACAGGGATTAAAGGACCGTCCCCTAATCCCTGAAAGGGAGAAGTTAAATGGAAGAAATTAGATTACAGAAATTTATAGCAGATTGTGGAATTACATCAAGAAGAAAAGCTGAGGAATTAATAATTCAAGGAAAAGTAAAAGTTAATGGAAAAGTTGTAACAGAATTGGGAACAAAAATAAATCCACAAAAAGATGTTGTAGTATATAATGATAGACAAATTCAAAATGATAATAAATATGTTTATATATTGTTAAATAAGCCTATCGGATATGTTACAACAGTAAAAGACCAATTTAGTAGAGATTCTGTTTTGGATTTAGTTAAAGTTAAAGAAAGAATTGTTCCTGTTGGTAGATTGGATATGTATACATCAGGAGCATTAATTTTAACAAATGATGGGGATTTTGTATATCAAGTAACACATCCAAAACATGAAATAGATAAAACATATACTGTTACAATTAAGGGAAAAGTAACTAATGAAGCAGTACAAAAATTAAGAGATGGCGTAAAAATAGAAGACAAAGAAACATATATTACCAAGCCTGCTAAAGTGAAAATACTAAAAATAGATGAAGAAAAAAATCAATCAAGATTAGAAATAACAATTCATGAAGGAAAGAATAGACAAGTAAGAAAGATGTGTGAAGCAGTAGGACATAAAGTGTTAGCTTTACATAGAAGCAAAATAGCAGGAATAGATGTTAAAGACTTGCCATTAGGGAAATGGAGATTTTTAAATCAAAGTGAAGTTAAAAGAATTTTAAAAAAATAATGTAAAATATTGAAAAATAAAATCAAAAAATATATAATTGAACAAACGAAAGAATAAGGAGAAAATAACAAATGAATACATTTAAATTTATACCAGAAGGATGGAATAATGAGATTACTAAATTAGATACAGTAGAAGAACTTAAAGGTTGTCTGGAAAATCAAACAACATTACAAGGTTTAGTTAAAAGTTGTGATGAAAATTACAATTTACATATAAATTTAGGAAAAGGAATTACAGGAATTATTCCAAGACAAGAAGTTGAGGCTATAAATCTTGAAGAAACTGGATTGCCAAAAATAAATTTATGTACAGGAAAAGTTCATAAATTTGTTCAGTTTAGAATAAAAGATGTACAGGATGAGAGAAATGTAATTCTTTCTAGAAAACAAGTTCAACAAGATGCTTTAAATTGGGTAAAAAAAGATTTACAAGTAGGACAGAAAGTAGAAGGAATTGTTAAAAATATTAGACCTTATGGAGCTTTTATTGAGATTGGTGGAGGAGTAGTAGGTCTAGCACATATTGAAGATTTATCAATAGCTAGAATAAAAAGTCCTTCTGAAAGATTAAAAATTGGACAAAAGGTGGAAGTTGTGGTAAAATCAATAAATAGAGATGACGGTAGAGTGATTTTATCATATAAAGAGACTCTTGGAACTTGGGAAGAAAATGTAGAAAAATTTGAGCAAGGCACAAAGGCAAAGGGAATAGTTAGAGAAACTGAAAAAAATAAAAATGGCATATTTATTGAATTAACACCTAATTTAGTGGGTATGTCAGAATATGAAGAAGGATTAGAATATGGACAAATAGTTGATGTTTATATTAAAAAAATAGACAAACAAAAGAAAAAAATAAAGTTGTCAATTTATAAGTAGAAAAATCTAATTATTTAAGGGGGAATTAAAATGGTTGAAGATAACCAAATTAAAGCACAAGTATCACCTTTTGCAATAAGAGAAGGAGAAATTAAGACATTTGATGGTAAAGATGGATATGTTTCAATGAATCAAATTGTACACAAAATAAACATTGGACATATAAATGAAATTCATTTTGCAATTTTGGAATTAGTAAATGAATTTGAATTTATTACATCAAGGCAATTATATCAAATGCTAGAGATTAAAGGAATTGATCCTAAATCACAAGACAAATTAAATAATAAATTGGATCAATTGGTAAAATCAAAAATATTAACAAGATATTATTTTACATCTGATGAAGGAAAGGGCATTTATCGTATATATTGTCTAGAAAAAATGGGAAAATATCTATTAAATTCAAAAGAAATTGAATGTAAATGGCAACCATCAGATAATACAAAACCAGTTCCAATGATTAAGAAAAGATTAGCTGGAAACCAAACAATTATTGCATATTTAAGAAAAGTAAAAGCATTTGATAGCTATACAGTAAAACCAGCAATAACTGCAAAAGCTGCAGGTAAATTATTTAAAGCAACAGGTGGAGCTGTTAAACTAACTAAAAATGGAAAGTCAATACAATTTGTTTTTGAAGTAGTAAGAAGAGAACAAGATTGGCAAAAAAAATTAGTTGAGAAAATGAGATTATATAAAGATTTCTATGAAAACTTTGTGCCGGGAGATTCAGGATTTAGAGGTATGCCACAATTAATATTAATTTGTGAAGATGAAAAACATATGGCAGAATGTTTTAAAGAAATAGTAAAAAATCAAGTAGAAATACCACAAATTAAATTATATTTTTCAACAGATTTAAGACAAAATGAAGAAACTTTGGAAAATACTTTAGTTGATTTTAAATTAGTTGATGGAAAATATAAGATGGAAAATGTAGAATTAAAATTATTAGGAATGTAAAAAAGAGGGATTTAGGGGACGGACCTTTAATTTAACTTTAGAATAGACTGCTGATTTAACTTGAAATTCTGAAAGTTTTGTATTATAATAGTGGACATAAATTGGTTAGGGTGTTTGAGTAAAAATCAATTTATGACTATAAAAGATTTAGGAGGTAAATAATGAAACCAGAAGAAAGACTTAAAGAAATGATACGGTTGTTTCATGAGGAGAGGGTTGTAGAAAAATTAATTGATGCACAAAAAGAAGGTGGACTTATAAAAGTCAATACAGTTTATGCTGAAGAGAAAAAGAAACTTTTTGGAAAATTGTTTGACTTTAGACAAAAAGTAAGAGACTCTTTAGTAAAAAGAGAATATTATATCCAAGAAGATAATTATGAGATATATCCAGATGATGCATTACAATTTTGTTTTGTCTGCATGATGGCAGGAATAAGTGATATTGATGTATTAAAAGATTGGTATCAGGTTATAGATTCACTTAAAAAAATCAGTGGTGAGTACAATGAACTTGCAAATAAATTGGTGGAAT
This sequence comes from Bacillota bacterium, assembly GCA_963928115.1. Taxonomy (GTDB): domain Bacteria; phylum Bacillota; class Clostridia; order TANB77; family CAG-508; genus CAG-269. The sequence goes on from CAWVDV010000041.1 coordinate 10,619, forward strand.
TTTTAGGAGCAGAAGGTTCATGTCATGCAGATATTTTTACAGCTTATAATACTGGAGAATTATTAGAAATATTTTTCTCTGATTAAATAAAATCCGAAAACTCAAACACACTAAAAATTAAACAAAAAAAGTTCTAGGTAATTCCCAGAACTTTTTTTGCTCTTTGTACATCATCATTATTTGCATCTCGAACACCATCTAGTTCATATTTTAAGCAAAGTTTTTCCCACTTATATTTTCCCATACTATGATAAGGAAGAATCTCAACTTTTTGAACATTAGACAAAGAATTTATAAACTCCTTTAATTTCAGCAAATCATTAGTATCATCAGTATATCCTGGAATTAAAACTTGTCTAATCCAAATAGGGATATTATTATCACTTAAATATTTTGCAAATTCTAATTCTAATTTATTTCCAACACCAACTAAAGATTTACATTTTTCATTATCTATATGTTTAATATCTAACAAAACTAAATCAGTTAAAGTTAAAAGTTTTTTAACATCATCAGTTAAAGCAACCATACCAGAGGTGTCAATGCAAGTGTGAATATTATATTCCTTTAATTTAGTGAATAAAGCTATTAAAAAATGAACTTGAAGTAATGGTTCTCCACCAGTTACTGTAACTCCACCATCTGGCTGAATATAATTTCTATAACGCAAAATTTTATCTAATATTTCATCTAATGATTGATAATGTCCACCATTAATATCCCAAGTATCACGATTATGGCAATATTTGCATTGAAGATGGCAACCCTGTAAAAATAATACAAATCTAATTCCAGGACCATCAACAGTTCCAAAAGATTCTATTGAGTGAACTTTAGCATAGTATTGTAAATCTTCGTTAGTATTATTCATGATAAATTTCCTTTCATATGACTATGGTTAGTTTGGGGACAGGTTCGGACTGACCATTTTTGGTTAGTTTAGGGACGTTACTTTTAAAGGTCCGTCCCCAAATCCCTAAAAACAGGGATTTTAGGACCGTCCCCTAATCCCTGCCTAGATTTTCTCGTGAATTGTTCTGTGTATTACGTCTAATTGTTGTTCTCTTGTTAATTTTGTGAAGTGTACTGCATATCCTGATACTCTTATTGTTAATTGTGGATATTTTTCAGGATGTTCCATTGCATCTTCTAATAGGCTTCTATCAAATACATTTACATTTATATGATGTCCTGTTTGTTTGAAGTATCCATCAAGCATTGTAATTAAGTTTGTAACACGTTGTTCCTCTGTTTTACCAAGTGTTCCAGGTGTTATTGAAAATGTATATGATATTCCATCTTCTGCTGAATCAAATGGTAGTTTTGCAATTGAGTTCATTACTGCTAAAGCTCCATTTGTATCTCTTCCATGTAATGGGTTTGCTCCAGGTCCGAATGGTTCTCCAGCTCTTCTTCCATCTGGAGTGTTTCCTGTTGCTTTACCATATACAACATTTGAAGTTATTGTTAATATTGATAAAGTGTGTTTTGAATTTCTATATGTTTGATGTTTTCTTAATTTATTCATAAATTTCTTTGTGATATCAACTGCTATTTGGTCTACTCTATCATCATCATTTCCGAATTTTGGGAAGTCACCTTCGACCTCATAATCAACAGCAAGTCCATCTTCATTTCTGATTACTTTAACTTTTGCATATTTTATTGCAGATAGTGAGTCTGCTACAACAGACAATCCAGCTATACCACAAGCCATTGTTCTTAATATTTCTCTATCATGTAATGCCATTTCGATTGCTTCATATGAATACTTATCATGCATATAATGAATTGCATTTAAAGCTTTAATATAAATTCTTGCAACATAATCCATCATTTGGTCAAATTTTGTCATTACTTCATCATAATCTAAATATTCAGAAGTTATTGGTGCAAAGATTGGTGTAACTTGTTTTTCAGATATTTCATCTCTACCACCATTGATTGCATATAGTAAAGTTTTTGCTAGGTTTGCTCTTGCACCGAAGAATTGCATTTGTTTACCAATTTTCATAGGTGATACACAACAAGCGATTCCATAGTCATCTCCTAAAGTGATTCTCATTAAATCATCATTTTCGTATTGAATTGATGAGGTTTTAATAGATAAGTTAGTAGTGTATTTTTTAAAGCCTTCTGGAAGTCTTGTTGACCATAAAACTGTCATATTTGGCTCTGGTGCAGGTCCTAAGTTTTCTAATGTGTGTAATAATCTAAAAGAATTTTTAGTAACTAATGTTCTACCATCAATTCCCATACCACCAATACTTTCAGTTACCCAAACAGGATCTCCACTAAATAGTTCGTTATATTCAGGTGTTCTTAAGAAACGTACTAATCTTAATTTCATAACAAAATGGTCCATAATTTCTTGTGCTTCTTCTTCAGTTATAACACCATTTTTTAAATCTCTTTCAAAATAGATATCTAAGAAAGTTGATGTTCTTCCTAAACTCATTGCAGCACCATTTTGGTCTTTTATTGCTCCTAAATATCCAAAATATAACCATTGTACAGCTTCTTTTGCGTTGCTTGCAGGCTTAGAAATGTCAAATCCATATTTTGAAGCCATAACTTTTAATTCATTTAAAGCTTTAATTTGTTCACTAATTTCTTCTCTTTCACGAATAACTTCTTCAGTCATTTCATCAACATTTAAAACTTCTAATTCATCTTTTTTCTCATCTATTAAGACATCAACACCATATAGAGCAACACGTCTATAATCTCCAATGATTCTTCCACGTCCATATCCATCAGGTAATCCTGTTAATAAATGAGAACTTCTTGCAGCTCTAATATCAGGTGTATAAACACTAAATACTCCATCATTGTGTGTTTTTCTATATTTATGGAAGATTTCTTCAACTTCGTCATCTACTTTTCTTCCATATGCTTCACATGATTTTTCTACAATTCTGATTCCTCCAAAAGGCATGATTGCTCTTTTTAAAGGTGCGTCAGTTTGAAGTCCTACTATATCTTCTAAGTCTTTATCAATATATCCAGCTTCATGGCTAGAAACTGTGGATACAGTTTTTGTATCTATATCCAATACTCCACCTTCTGAATCATGTTCTTTTTGGTATAATTCTAAAACTTCATCCCATAATTTTTTTGTTTTTTCAGTTGCTCCTGCTAAGAAAGAACTGTCTCCTTCATATGGTGTGTAGTTTTTTTGTATAAATTCTCTTACATTTATTTCGTCTTGCCAATCTCCTAGTGTAAATCCATCCCATTGTTCAAATTTCATAATATACCTCCTTATATATTTTTTATTCGATTTAAATTTATTGTCTTTTAATAGTATTGACAAATTCACCGTTTTTTATTAAATAGAAAAAATCAAAAATTTTTTCTATTTAACAAGGTTAAGTTTCCTTGGGCTGTGCATATTTGCGAAGCAAAATGCACATGTGGCAAAGCCACTTTTCTTATCATAACATAGCTATAAAAGTTATGCAACGAAAATATAGAATTTTGTAAAAAAACAATCTAATAAAATCATAATTATAAAGAAGAGAAAAAACTGTTGCTTTTGCAACAAAAAATATAAACACCATGATTTTCTATAAAAGAAAATTTTAGGTGTTTTTAATAAGGATTGTAAATATTATTTATTTTTTATAAATCTTAAAACTTCATCATCTGGAATTTTAAGAACTTTAACAATTTTTTTGAAAGTAGAAATTCTAGTTTTTTCTTCGTTATGCTCTAAACGTTGTAATTGACGCCAACTAATACCAATTTCTTCAGCTAATTCTTCTTGAGTTAATTTATTTTGTAATCTATATTGACGAATCATTTCTTACCTCCATAGTAAAAGTATAAAAATATTATACAATATGGAAAATGAAAAAAGTACGACAAAAATGGCGTAAACACGATATAATTTTACAAAAATAGATAAAATTTATATAAAACAAATCTTGTACATAATATATTGCGTATAAGAAAATGACATAACTTTTTCGATAGAGGGTTGAAACAATAAAATAATGATTTGAATGTAACAATGTGCAAAAAAATTCTGAATTAATATTTATTAAATAATTTCAATAAATAAATTCAGAATTAATTATCTAAAAAAGTTTAATATATTAAATTATTCTTCATCTAAATCAGTATCAGCAATTGTTTTTGCAACATTGTAAATCAATTTTTGTTTTGCAGGAGAGCAGTTTTTAATTAAATCTGCAAATTCTCTGTCAAGATATTCTTTAGAGTTACTAGAAGCACCATTTAGAAGGTAACCTTCTGTTACATCTAATAAACCACATAATTGATTTAATCTTTTTAAATTTATATGAGAATTACCTCTTTCTACTCTGCTTAAAAAAGCTACTGATATATCAATTTTTTCTGCTAAATCTTCTTGAGTTAAGTTTTTTGCAAGTCTTGCTTGTTTAATTCTTTGACCGATTACAGTATAATCTAAAGCCATTTTTATCACCTTCCTATTTTTATTATATGCATATAATAGCATTTTATAGTTTAAATTTACAGAAACTAAAAATACATATATAACCTATAGGTTAAAACATTTTAAAAAAATTTGCAAGTACATGTAAAGAAAAAGTAAGGAAAAGCGAGAAAAAATAAGGAAATATGAGAAAAATATGGAAAAAATATAGTTAAAAAACCTTAATTAAGGCTAAAGTTGACAAATTATATAAAAATATGTATACATAATTTGATTTTGTAAAGAATATATAGTATAATATACATTAGTCGCGTTGAAAAAAACATCAAAAAGGAGAGTGAAGTTTATTTTAAAAAGTAAATTAAAATACTATACGAAAGAAGTTATAAAGTATTTTAACATTGCTATTATAGCTTTTGGTTTTATAATCGCGATTGTACTAATTAAATATAGACCAGTCTATAAAGTAAGCATATCTGGTGAAGAAATAGGATATATAGAAAATATACAAGCATTTGAAGAAAATTTAAAAAATGAAATTATTAGTGGAGAAACAAAAAATGTTGATAGTATAAATTTATCTGAAGAACCAGAATATGAGTTAAAACTTGTTAATAGAACACTTGAGACAAATGAGAGTAAAATTGCAACTGAAATTGAAGATGAAGTAGTTGTAACATATAAATATTATGATGTAGCATATAAAAATGAAACAATACAATCTGTTGACACAATTGAAGAGGCAGAAGAAATTGTAAATGAAATAAAAGAAAATAATAGTGAACAAGATGTAGATTTGACAATTATAGAAAAATATACTGAAAATGAAGAAGAAGTTAAAACCTCTGAATTAGAAGTAGCTAAAACTGAAACTCAAACTATAGTTGCTGAGAGAATTGCAGAAGAACAAAAACAAAAAGAGGAAGAAGAAAGGATTAATAGTCTTCCAGATATTAATGGAATAAAATTGGCAGTAACACCAATTGAAGGAACAATTACATCACGTTATGGAGTTAGTAGTAGAATTAGAAAATCAACACATACAGGTTTAGATATTGCAGCAACTTCAGGAACACCAATTAAAGTTGTTGCAGCAGGTACTGTTATAGCTGCAAGTTATGATGGTTCATATGGTAAATTAGTAAAAGTAGACCACGGAAATGGTGTAGAAACTTGGTATGCTCATACAAGTAAAATGTATGTAAAAGTTGGTGAGCAAGTTGAAGCAGGAGATGTAATTGCAGCAGTTGGTTCAACTGGAAATTCAACAGGACCTCATTTACATTTAGAAATTAGAGTAAATGGAGAGCATGTTAATCCACAAAATTATTTATACAATAGTTAAAAAAATGTCGAGAAAAATAGAGCGATTTTTCTTGACATTTTTTAGTAATAATATATAATTGAAATGGTTAAACTAAAGATAGGAGGCGAAGTAAATGGCAGAAGTAAACGCACAAGAAGAACAAAAAGTTCAAAAAATGATAAATGAACTTGTAGAAAAGGCAAAAATAGCATCACAGGAATACATGAAATTAGACCAAGAAACAGTAGATAAAATAACAAAAGCAATGTCAATGGCAGGGCTAGAACATCATATGGAACTTGCAAAATTAGCAGTAGAAGAAACAAAAAGAGGAATATATGAAGATAAAATAACCAAGAACATGTTTGCAACAGAATATGTATATCATAGTATTAAATATGAAAAAACAGTAGGTATTATTAGTGAAAATGAAGAAGAAGGATATGTAGAAATAGCAGAACCAGTAGGAATAATTGCAGGAGTTACACCTGTTACAAATCCAACTTCTACAACAATGTTTAAATCAATAATAGCAGCAAAAACCAGAAATGTAATAATATTTGGATTTCATCCATCTGCACAAAAATCAAGTAGTGCTGCTGCAAAAATTTTAAGAGATGCAGCAATTAAAGCAGGAGCTCCAGAAAATTGTATATTATGGATTGAAGAGCCATCAATAACAGCTACAAGAATGTTAATGAATCATCCTGATGTAAACTTAATACTTGCGACAGGTGGAACAGGAATGGTAAGGTCAGCATATTCTTGTGGAAAACCAGCATTAGGAGTAGGGCCAGGAAATGTACCTTGCTATATTGATAAAACAGCAAAATTAAAAACATCAGTAAATGATTTAGTAATGTCTAAAGCATTTGATAATGGAATGATATGTGCGTCAGAACAAGCAGTATTAGTTGATAAAGACATATATCAAGAATTTGAAAAATTAATGAGAGAAGCAGGATGCTATTTTGTAAATCCAGAAGAAAAGAAAAAATTACAAGATAGTATGTTTGATTATACAGAAGAATATGGATATAAATTAAAATCACATGTTCCAGGACAATCACCATATACAATTGCAAAAGAGGCAGGATTTGAAATACCAGAAGACACAAAAGTAATAGTTGTATATGAAGAAGGAATCGGAAGAGAATATCCATTTTCAAAAGAAAAATTAAGTCCTGTTTTAACATATTATATAGTTGAAAATGAAGATGAAGGAATTAATAAGTCAGAGCAATTAATTGAATTTGGTGGATTAGGACATTCAGCAGTTATTCATTCTGAAAATAGAGAGACAATATTAAGATTCTCAGAAACTATGAAAGCAGGAAGAATAATTGTAAATTCTCCATCTACTCATGGAGCAATTGGTGATATATATAACACAAATATGCCATCATTAACACTAGGATGTGGTTCATTTGGTGGAAATTCAACAACAGCTAATGTATCATCAGTAAATTTGATAAATATAAAAAGAGTAGCGAAAAGGAGAGTTAATATGCAATGGTTTAAAGTTCCAGAAAAAATATATTTTGAAGCAGGTTCAATTCAATACCTAGAAAAAATGCCAGATATACAAAGAGCATTTATTGTAACAGATGAAGGAATGATTAAATTAGGATATGTAGATAAAATCTTATATCATCTAAGAAAAAGACAACAATATGTACATTCAGAAATATTTAGTGATGTAGAATCAGACCCATCATTTGATACAATCAAAAAAGGTGTAGAAGCAATGAAAAACTTTAATCCTGATGTAATAATAGCATTAGGAGGAGGAAGTCCAATAGATGCTGCAAAAGGAATGTGGTTATTTTATGAGCATCCTGAAGCAGATGCTGAAGGTTTAAAATTAAAGTTTATGGATATTAGAAAAAGAACATATAAATTCCCTAAGTTAGGAACAAAATGTAAAATAGTAGCAATACCAACAACATCAGGAACAGGTTCAGAAGTAACATCATTTGCAGTAATTACAGACAAAGAGAAAAATAAAAAATATCCATTAGCAGATTATGAGCTAACACCAGATGTTGCAATAGTAGATCCAGACTTAGTTATGAGTCTGCCAAAGTCAGTCACAGCAGATACTGGAATGGACGTATTAACACATGCAATTGAGGCATATGTATCAAATATGGCATCAGACTATACAGATGGACTAGCAGAAAAGGCAGTAGAACTTGTATTTGAAAATTTACAAGAAGCATATGAACATGGAGATAATAAACTAGCAAGAGAAAAAATGCATAATGCAAGTACAATAGCTGGAATGGCATTTACAAATGCATTTTTAGGAATCAACCATTCATTAGCACATAAAATAGGTGGAGAGTTCCATTTACCACATGGAAGAATAAATGCAATTTTATTACCATATGTAATAAGATACAATAGTTCAAAACCAAGTAAATTTGTATCATTTCCTAAATATGAATATTTTATAGCAGACCAAAAATATTATAGATTAGCTAAAAAGACGGGATTAAAAGCAGATACAGTGGAAGAAGGAATCAGTAGTTTAATTGAAAAAATCATAGAAATGAACAAAGAATTAAATATTCCAAGCTCATTCAAAGAAGCTGGAATAGATGAACAAGAATTTTTAGCAAAAGTAGACATGTTAGCTGATAGGGCATTTGAAGACCAATGTACAACAGCAAATCCACGATTACCATTAGTGACTGAGTTAAAACAAATACTATTAGATTCATACTATGGAAAAAGGGATTAAATAAAAAAATAGATATAAAATCGAGTAGTTCTGTAACTTTTTTGTGAATTGCTTGATTTTTTTTATGTGTGAATATATAATTTATTGGTGACATAATTGTAAAAAATAATTTGCAGAAAGGATTGAAACAGAATATGGGAATTCATGAAATTATAAAAAGGTTAAAATTTGCATTTTCAAGTGCAGATTTAGAGAAATTAGCTGAACAAGGAGCAGAAGAAATAAAAAAGAATGTACAAGAAGCAAAGAATAGTGATAAAGATATAGAATCTATAGCTGAAATGGCATATGAACAATATCAAGCAATAACCAAAAATAAGTCAAAAGAAGAAAAAGGAGAATTTGCAAAGAAGTATGCTGAGTTTTTAGTTGAAAAAAAAGGAATACCATTTGATATTGCATATAATTTTATCATTATGATGACAGGTGAAAAGGAAGTAGATAATAAATATGTTATCGGGCCAGCCAAAAAATTGCCAGATGCAAAAGTATCTGACTTAATATCAGAGAATGAAGCACAACTTTCATTGGAAGATAAATTTGAATTAGCAAAAGGTGGAATACAAAATCCAGATTTGAAGGATGAAAAATTAGAGGAAATAGAAGAAGAAAAACGTGAGAAACAGAGAAAAGAAGAAATTGCAGATTTGAATAGTTTAGAAAGTTTGTATAGACGATGTGATGAAAATATAGGTGATTGGCAACTTGTAGAGGAACTAAATAAGAAGATGAAAATGGTTAGGCGTGTTACACCAAAAATTGAAGAAATGAAAAGAAAGATTGTGGCTAAAAAGATAGCTTGTAATTATGCTAAAAATGGTACTAGTACCGTATATATCTTAGCTAATGTAATACCAGCTATTGAAATGGGAAAAATGAATATGCCAGAATTAGCAAGAAGAGAGTATGAAACAATAGAAAAAAATCCGAATTTAAAAAATAAAAGTAGGAAGAAATTTAATGAACAAGAGTTGAGAGATAATATCTTAGCTGAGGTAGAGAGTGAAGCAGAAAAGAGATTTAATGAAACAGAAGCCTTTAAAGAATTGGAATCAATGCTAAAGATTTTACCTGTGGAAGAAAGAAAAAAACAAATTGAGGGATTAAAAGCTATAATTAAAGATTCAAAATTAAGAGCTACTATTGAACAAACAAAAGGATTAATAGATGAATTATCTAAAATACCTGAGGAAAAAAGATTGAAGGTCATCAGTAGTATTCAAAGTATAGTTGAAGAGAGAAATGAAAGAAATATATCACATAGCAATTCATCTGGAGTAACTCAATCAGATGATGATGAAAATTTGCGTTAGAATAGAGAAAAATATGGAATAATATATTAAAAGAAAAATGACAAGTGTTAATATTACAAATTAATACTTGTCATTTTAAATCTCTGTTAAAATTCACAATTCTTTGGAGTTCTTGGGAAAGGTATAACATCACGAATGTTTTGCATACCTGTTAAATACATAATTGCTCTTTCAAACCCAAGACCAAATCCGGCATGGTTACAACTACCATATTTTCTTAAATCTAAATACCAGTCATATTCTTCAATTGGCATATTTAAATCTTTCATACGTTTTAATAATTTATCGTAATTTTCTTCTCTTTGACTTCCACCAATAATTTCTCCTATTCCTGGAACTAAAAGGTCAGTTGCTGCAACGGTTTTGCCATCTGGATTTTGTTTCATATAAAATGCTTTTATATCCATTGGATAATCAGTAACAAAAACAGGTTTTTTATAAATTTTTTCACATAAATATCTTTCATGTTCAGTTTGTAAGTCAACACCCCATGAAACTTTATATTCAAATTCATCATTATGCTTTTCTAATTCAGCAATTGCTTCAGTATATGTAACTTTTGCAAAATCAGAAGAAATAACATGATTTAATCTATCTAATAAGCTATTATCTATAAATTTGTTGAAGAATTCCATTTCTTCTGGACAATTTTCTAGTACGTAGTTAAAAATGTATTTAATCATATCTTCAGCTAGGTCCATATCATCTTTTAAATCTGCAAAGCATATTTCAGGTTCAACCATCCAAAATTCTGCTGCATGTTTTACAGTATTTGAATTTTCTGCACGGAATGTTGGACCAAATGTATATACATTGCAAAATGCTTCTGCAAAAGTTTCAGCATTTAGTTGACCACTAACTGTTAAATGTGCAGGTTTTCCAAAGAAATCTTTTGAAAAATCAACATTTCCGTCTTTATCTTTAGGAATATTATTCAAATCAAAAGAATTTACATTGAACATTTCGCCAGCACCTTCAGCATCACTTCCAGTAATTAAAGGTGTATTTACATATACAAATCCTCTTTCTTGGAAGAATTTGTGGATAGCATATGCTAAAACACTTCTTACACGGAATACAGCTTGAAAAGTATTTGCTCTTGGACGTAGATGACTAATTGTTCTTAAATATTCAAAAGAGTGCTTTTTCTTTTGAAGTGGATATGTTGTATCTGATAAATTTTCAATTTCTACATCATTTGCTTGTATTTCAAATGGTTGTTTTGATTCTGGTGTTAGTATAAAAGTTCCAGTTACTTTAATTGAAGAACTTATTGTTAGTTTACAAATTTCTTCAAAATTGTTTAGGTTGTTATTAAAAACTATTTGTAAATTTTTAAAGAAAGTACCATCGTTTAATTCTATGAATCCAAAGGTTTTAGAGTCACGTACGGTTTTAACCCAACCTTCTATGGTGATTTCTTTTTTGTCATATTCTTTAGAGTTTTTATATAGTTCTTTTATTGATAGTCTGCTCATAAATGAATCATCCCTTCTAATTTTATTTCAATGCTAGTCAATATTATATGACATAATTTTAAATTTTGCAATAAATTTATGTAAAATTAAAAATTTGTTTGCAATATGAGCATATATATGGTATAATTAATGCGAAAAATTGCTAAAAAGAGAACTTTATTAAAGTTAAAAGTAAAAAAGGAATGAAAGAATGAGAAGTGAATTAGATTTTGTATTAAAAGAGCTTGCACAATACATAATGCATGGTGCAGAAGATGTAAAAAATGCATATAAAGAAGAAAAAATCATTCAACTAGATAAAAATATAACTGATATAAACAAGGTTTATAAAAAATTTCAAAGAATTGAAAAAGACAATTATTGGAGAATGGATGAAGATGAAATTTTTTACAGACAAGCAAAATATTTAGAAAATTTTGAAGACAATTATGAAATAAAAAACGTTCATAGAAGCAGTTATCATATGTTTGGAGTAGACTATACGTATTCAAATTTTTCATTTACTGATTTTAGAACATATTTTTCGTGGAGAACAAAAATAAGAAAAGATGAATTTGAATTAATAGACTGGGAATATGAGCAAATTTATATAAATGAATTATTAAATCAAATAGGTTGTAAAGATGAAAATGATGTCATAGAAAAATTAATTGACTTTTGGAAAGGATATAGGCAATGCACATTAAAGATTGATAGTGTAATGCCTAATATTATCAAAGAATTTTACATTACAAATGGTTTTAAAATACCATATACAGAAATTATGAAAAAATTTCCTATTGAAATTAAAACACAAGCTAAGGATTTAAAAGACATAAATAAAGGAATATATACAGATAAAATAGATTTCTTAGATGAAATTTCAACATATAAAATAGCAAAAAGCAAGTTATTAGAAACAAAATATGGATATCTGTTAAATCAATGTATAGAAAAGGTTTTTACTAAGTTAAATTCAAAATTTAAAGAAGAAGATATTATATTATCGGAAATGTTAATGTATAAGCATGAAACAGAACACTGGTGGAATCCACTTAGAAATTATAATGTTTTTCATGAAAAAAAGCCAATTGGACCAATCATTATTGAAGGTATTGAAAAGTATGAATGTCTAAATGGTATGTGGAATAAGACGATTTATTCTGAAGATAGAAAGTATAGAAATACAATAGGATATATATTAAAAACAATGGAGTGTTATATAAGAGAATATTTAGGATATAGAAAGTTGAAACTTCCAGGAAAGAATGAAATTATAAAAGATATTGGAGAATATTATTGTTCAGATAAAACTAGAAATATTTTACGAAAAATATACAAAATGAATTTACAAGAGATTATTCAAATAGAAACAATTAAATTCTTAGAAGAAAATAAAATCCCAAAGATGATATTTAAAAAAACAAAGGAAAAACAAGATGAATTTGAGCAAGAAGAAAAAATAGAGGTAGTATTTAATCAAGAACAATTTGCAAAAATTAGAGAAAAATCAGAAGAAATCCAAAAAGCACTTATTATAGAAGAAAATGATGAAGAGATTAAAAATAGTGTAGTAAGGAAAGAAAGTATTGAGAATGACAAAGAAATAAGCGAAATTAAAAAAGATACAATAGACAAACCTAAAGAAGTAGCTAACACGCAAGAAGAAAATGTATTTAAAAAATTTGCATATAACTTAAATCCAGAAGAAAAAGAGATAATAAATATTTTTTTAGAAAAACAAGATGTAGAAAACAAAATAATGCAAATTGCACAAAGTCACAATGAAATGTTAGAAGTAATAATATCTAATATTAATGATAAAGCACTAGAAACAATAGGTGATACAGTAATAGAATCTGATATGTCATCTATTTATAAAGATTATGAAGAAGAAATAAAGAAGGGAATGAAACAAATATGGCAATAAAAGTACCAAGAAGAATAGCAACGACACTAATGAATTCTTTAAAAGGAGGAGTTGTACCAAGAATAGGACTTCGGATATATAGCAGTAGGTAGAGAACAAGAAATTAAAGCTTTATTAAATGACGTTGATATTATAGAAGAAGGAGGTTCTACATTCAGATTTTTGGTTGGAAGATATGGAAGTGGAAAAAGTTTCCTACTTCAAACTATTAGAACACATGTCATGGATAGAGGATTTGTTGTAATAGATGCAGACCTTTCGCCAGAAAGAAGATTAATGGGAACTAAAGGACAAGGATTAGCAACATACAAAGAATTAATTCAAAACATGTCAACAAAAACAAAACCAGATGGACAAGCACTTCCCTTAATATTAGAAAAATGGATTTCAGGAATAAAAACACAAGTTATGCAAGAAATTGGAGAAAATGCAGATGAAAAGGAATTTTCTAAAAAGGTAAAAAGCAAAATTTTTGAGAATATTTCTAGTTTAGAAGGTATGGTACATGGGTTTGATTTTGCCAAAGTAATAAATATGTATTATGAAGCATATGAAGAATCAGATGATGAGAAAAAGTCAAAGGTACTAAAGTGGTTTAGAGGGGAATATTCAACAAAGACAGAAGCAAAAAATGAGCTTGGAATTAATATTATAATAACAGATGATAATTGGTATGAATATGTAAAATTATTTGCCATATTTTTGGTAAATGCGGGATATAAAGGCATGTTAATGTTAATAGATGAATTGGTAAATTTATATAGGATTCCAACATCTGTTACAAGACAATATAATTATGAAAAGATTTTAATGATGTATAATGATACTTTACAAGGAAAGGCAAAATATTTAGGAATAATAATGGGAGGAACTCCACAATGTGTGGAAGATACACGAAAAGGTATTTTTAGCTATGATGCATTACGTTCAAGACTAACAGAAGGAAAATTTGCATCAGAAGATACTGTTAATTTATTGTCACCTATTATAAGATTAAAACGTTTAACACCAGATGAAATGTTTATTCTTACTGAAAAATTGAGAGATATACATTCAGATTTACATGAGTATAAGAGTGAGTTAACTCAAAATGATTTGATGCAATTTATTAAAATAGAATATGAAAGAGTAGGTGCAAATACTAATATTACACCAAGAGAAGTGATAAGGGATTTTATAGAACTATTAGACATTTTATATCAAAATCCTAATAAAACGTTTGCTGATATTATCGGGAATGAGAAGTTTGAATTTGCAAAAGGAGATAATACGGAAGAAGAAGAGAATCGTGAGTTTGAAGATTTTGAGGTTTAAGTATGGGAAATGTTTTTGAAAGATTAGCACCATTTATTCAGGAATATATATATAGAAATGGATGGTCAGAGATAAGACCAATACAGGTAGCTGCATGTGACTTGATACTAAATACAGAGAATAATATACTATTAGCTTCTGGAACAGCATCAGGAAAAACAGAAGCAGCTTTTTTGCCTATTTTAACAGATATATATGAAAATCCTAGTCATTCAGTAGCTGTCCTTTATATTAGTCCACTAAAAGCATTAATTAATGACCAATTCATAAGAATAGAAGAAATGTTAGAAGAAACTGATATACCAGTAACAAAATGGCATGGAGATGTACCTCAAAATGCAAAAAGTAAACTTATAAAAAATCCAAAAGGAATATTGCAAACAACGCCAGAATCTTTAGAAGCAATGCTTATGCGAAATCCTGGAAACGTATTAAAACTATTTTCAGATTTGAGATATATTGTAATAGATGAGGTTCACTATTTCATGAATGATGATAGAGGTTTGCAAACTTTGTGCATTATAGAAAGAATACAAAGAATAATTGGAAAAGAACCAAGAAGAATAGGATTATCTGCAACTTTAGGTGACTATGACTTAGCTATACAATGGCTAAGTGCAGGAACAAAAAGAAAAACAGTTATACCGAGTGTACCAGAAGAAAAAAGGAAGATAAAATTAGGAATTAAATATTATGAAATAGAAGAAAAAGAAAATGAAACGTCAATTTTAGATTATTATAAAGATTTATATGAAAAAACATTAAATAAAAAATGCATTATATTTTCTAATTCAAAATCAGAAGTAGAAGAAAATATAGCACATTTAAAGAAAATAGCTAAAAATCGAAATACAAAAGACATATATTATGTGCATCATGCAAATATTTCTAATTCACTTAGAAGACAAGCAGAAGAACAAATGAAATCAGAAGAAGAAAATGCTATTACAGGAGCAACAGTAACATTAGAATTAGGGATAGATTTAGGAAAGTTAGATAGAATAGTACAAACAGGTTCACCATTTACTGTATCTAGTTTTGTTCAAAGACTTCGGAAGAAGCGGAAGAAGAGGACAACCTGCTGAAATGTTATTTCTATTTAAAGAAGAAAAAGATAATAAAGCAAAAGAATTCTACCAATTAATAGATTTTGAGTTTATCAAATGTATTGCAATAATAGAACTATATTTGAAAGAAAAATGGATTGAACCAAAAGAAAAAAATGATTTGCCATATTCTTTATTATATCACCAAACAATGAGCTTTTTGTTTGGAATGGGTGCAGTAAGTCCAAAAGAATTAGCAAGATACACATTAACATTGACAGCTTTTAAAAAAGTGCCTAAGGAAGATTATCAAAAATTATTGCGATATTTATTAGAAAAACAAGAAATAGAAAAAGATGAAGAAGGAAATCTTTTGATTGGGATGCAAGGAGAAAGAAAAGTTAATAATTTTCAATTTTTTTCAGTTTTTAGTACACCAATAGAATACTCAGTAAGGTATGGCTCACAAGAGATTGGAACAATACAGACACCATATATAGTGGGTCAACAATTTGGACTTGCAGGATTTACTTGGAAAGTTATAGATATTAATGAAGAAAAAAGACAAATATTTGTTAAAAAAGTAGGTGGAATATCTAAAATTGGTTGGAATGATGATGGAAACATATTTGTAAATACTAAGATTTTGAAAAAAATGCAAGAGGTTTTACGTGAACAAGAAGAATATAGATATTTAGATTTGAATAGTGTGCATAAGTTAAGAGAACTACGTCAAATAGCTAATAAAACAAATATATTAGAAAATAAGGTTGTAACAATTGTAAAAGGAATATACGGAATTTTCCCATGGCTAGGAACTAAAGAAATGTTAGCGCTTAGTTTTAGTTTAAAACAAAAAGAAATAGAAAATCAAATTTTTTATAGAGCTGGAATACCTATCTTTATTGAAATAAAAACAAAGAAAAGTAGAAAAGAAATAGAAAAAGTATTAGAAGAAATAAAACATGAAAATATAGATAAAGAACAATTTGAAATACCAGATATTTTGCAAAAATCTGGTAAATATAATTATATTATTCCTAAAGAGTTGTTGAAAAAACAGTTTATAGAAGATTGTGTAGATATAGAAAATATGCAAAAGTATTTATGAAATTGCTTATTTGTGATATAACTTGATAAAGATAGAAATACTTTTTACAAGGAGAAAATCAAGAATGAAGTATGTAGAAAATAATAAAACAATAGAAAAAGAATTAGAAGAAAAAGTTAAATGTAAAGAATTATCAAATGAGCAATGGCAAGAAATGGTTTGTGATTTATTAAAAATTATTCCTGAGAATAAATTTACAAGAGTAAATTATTTAATTAATAAAGATGAATTGCAAGAAAAATTAACATTTGAAGAAATAAGTGAAATAATAGATGGAGTAATATCTGATGCAGAAAAAGGACTATACTGTGATGAGTCATATTTTGATTATTCATTAGATGAAGAGGTTGTAATAGGAGATGAATCTTGGATTGATGAAATTGACAGAGCTTTTAGAGGGATAAAAGGATTATTTGATGAAAAGAAATACAATGAAGTTGTAGATTTATATGAAAAAATATTTAATATTACAGAAAGAAATTATGAAGAATTACATAGTTTATTACCTAATTATTATCATGTTGAAGATATGCTTGAATGTAAAATACAAGAACACTATTTAAATTATTTAAATGCAATATATTATGTACTTGATGAAAATAAAATTGAAAAATTTGTAAAAGCATTTAAAGAACATAGATATAATTTAGATGCTTATGTGATTCATGAATTTTCTAAAAAACACGAAAAGTTTAGAAATGAAATGATTATACCAATAGTAAATAAATTAACAGAATGTGATAAATGGTTTTCATATAAAATTGTATTTCAACTTTTAATTGAAAAAAATGGTACAGATGAAGTATTTAAGTTTTTACAAAAAAACAGCATGGATAATATGAGAATATTTGAATTATTGTGCGAATTTATGATGAATAAATTTGAATATAATGAATTATTAGAATATTTATTTGCATTAGAAAAAATAAATATGAAAGATAGACAAAAAGAATTAATATATAAAAAGATTATTGATTTATGTGATATAATGAAAGATGATGAATTAAAAAGAAAATATTTATATAAGATAAATGATTTACATCCGAAACTTACATATACAGTACAAATTTGTGAAAACCTTTCAGTTGATGACCAAATCAAAGAAATATCAAAATTAAGTGATAAATTTATTGTTGTTAAAGAAAAAAATGAATGGGAGAAAATTTTGATTGACCTTATTTTAGGAAAAATAGAAAATGTATATGTAATATTTGAAAAACTAGATAATTATTATAAAGAGCATGTTGAAAACTTAATATTTTATTATTTGCTATTTTTTGGAAGCAGAAAGAATAATGAAAAGAAATTAATAAGGGAGAAATTTGTAGAAGAGATAAAAAATATAGAAAATAACATAGATACGGACTTGATTTTTAAAATAATGCAAGCCACTAAAAAAGAAATTCCAGAAGAACTTATAAAGAAAGTGGAAAAACAGTTTGAAAATAAAATATCAAAAATAACTAAAAAGTATTTAAAGACACAACAACGTGGAAGATATCAAGAAGTCGCAGATTATTTAATTGCATTTGTTGAATATTTGAGTCAAGAAGGCAGAGTAAACGAGGGCAAGATTTTATTACAGAAATTTCAAGAGGAATATACACATTATAATGTTTACAAAAAATGTTTGAAAAATTCATTAGAAAGAAGTAGTGGATATTGTAAAAAGTTACATGAAAAATAATGAAAAAGAACATTGAAAACTAAATATTGGTAAAAATCCGATAATCGCCCTTGAAAA
>CAWVDV010000042.1:0-6081 GCA_963928115.1 Bacillota bacterium
AGGTTGACAATTTAGAACCTTCTAAGTATTTATTAGACCTATCTCAAAAAAATATTAATGGAGAATTAAAGTATAATGAAGTCGAAAACTTATTAAAGACATATTATGAAACACAAAATTCTAACGATATAAACATTCAAAGAGAAAAAGAATGTGATTTAGTTTCTTTAAGAATAGCACAGCTTTTAGAAGATAAGAGTTTTGGTTTTAGTCCTATTACTTTAAAGAATATTCATAAATACTTATTTAAAGATATTTATGATTTTGCAGGTAACTATAGAAATTATAATATTACTAAAAAAGAGGACATCCTTAATGGAGATACTGTTAAATATGTAAATTATCAAGATATCGAAAGCTATTTTGATTATGATTTTAAAGAAGAAAAAGAATTTGATTATTCAAAACTAAATAAAGATGAATTAATAAAACATATTGCAAAATTCACTTCAAGCATTTGGCAAGTACATCCTTTTGGAGAAGGTAATACTAGAACAACAGCAGTATTTATTGAAAAATATCTTAATAATATGGGATTTAATGTTAATAATGATATGTTTAAAGATCACAGTTTATATTTTAGAAATGCTTTAGTTAGGAGTAATTATGGAAATATTCCAAGAGGAATTTATCCTATATTTGATTATTTAGTAATGTTTTTTGAAAATTTATTACAAGGAAAAAATAACGAATTAAAAAATAGAGATTTATATATTAAAGAATTGTTTGAAAATGATAATTCATAAAAAATTTAAGGAGGAATTAATATGTCAAATTGGAAAGATGTGGCTAAACGATTAAGAAAAAATCAAGAAAGAAATTTAAACGACTATGCTAAGCAATCTTCTAAATCAGAAGAAAGAATAGAATTTTTAAAACAAATAGAAAATGAAAAAGCAAAAGTATTATCTAGTTCAAGAAGGAAAAGAGACTTTGAAAAAACGACAGTTCAAGAAGATTTGGAAAGGTAATATATTATAAAACTAAAAAACAGGATTAGGAGAGATGGCACACCCACCCCATGGTCAGTGTAATATGCACTTAATCCTGCTTTTTCTATTTCTTCTATGCTTGCATCTTTTGTTAATTGGTGTACTATTGTTCCAACCATTTCTAAGTGTGCTAATTCTTCAGTACCTATATCATTTAATATAGCTTTAGCTTTTTGATCTGGCATTCCAAATCTTTGTGATAAGTATCTTAAAGAAGCGGCTAATTCTCCATCAGGACCACCATATTGAGAAATAATTACTTTAGCAAGTCTTGGGTCTGTATATTTAATATTGATTGGATATTGTAACATTTTGTTATAAGTCCACATTAGAAATTCCCCCTTTCCCATGGCCATGGCTCTTCTAACCATCTCCACTTGTTGCAAGGATAATTTATAGTAAGAGGGCCATAAACTTTTTGATATTTGTCTTTTAAATCTTTTACTTGTTTGCAATATTTTCTATGCAAGCAAAGAGCTTTTTCATCTTCTGGATGTGTATCTAAATATAGTGCAAGTTCAGTTATACCAAATTCTAAACATCTAATTTCTTGAATCATTTCACGTCTCATGTCGCAATCTACAGTATTTTCCTCTTCATTGCACATACAATTACATCCACAATTTCTATTTTCTTCTATTGACATTTATTGCACCCCTTCCCTATTGTATTCATATTCTCTATCATCTTTATTTCCTGCATACTTTGACCAGGAACATAAGGACTGACTAATTCTGGGAAAATTGTTCCCATTTTTAAACCAACACAAGGTTTAAAGGTTTTATCCATATATTGATATGGTACGTAACTTTGTGCAAGCATAGGATTTTCTGGGAATACATTGTATCCTTCATCAAAGCCACAATCACAACTATTACTCATATCTTCATATGAATTTACTTCACTGCATTGAGTTTCAATAATATCGTTTTGCATTTCACAAGAATCATTTTGATAGTTATTGTTCATGCAACCACATTTTCTGTAATTTCTAAACATACTTCTTCCTCCTTCATTGCATTATATGACATTATTTTTCAAAAAGTTCTATAATTGATTATATTTAGAAAACAAAAAAGTTGAGTTAGAAAACTCTTAAGTTCTCCATCTCAACTTTATTTAAAACCTTATTAAAATTTAAAATATTAATTCTATTATTTTAGGTAAAAATATTGCTAAACCTATTAAAACTGCTACTATTGAAGAGACTAAAACTGCTCCTGCTGCTATATCTTTTGCAAGCTTTGCCTTTTCATTTATATCTGGCATAGCTAAATCTACTGTTACTTCAATTGCTGTATTCATCAATTCTGCAGTAATTACAAATCCAAAAAGTAAAAAACATATAGCCCACTCGGTAAAATTAATTTTTAATACTATTCCTAAAATTACAACTAATATTGTAACAATAAAATGTATTTTCAAATTTTGTTCTGTTTTTAAAGCACTTCCGAATTCCTTGAACTGCAAATTTAAAACTGTTTTTTAATCTTTTTTTGCTTAATTTTGTACATTCTTTTTTTTCCATTGTTCCCCCATAATTTTATCTAATCTAGATAATTGTCTATTTTTTTAATGAATATAACATTTTCAATAATATCAACTATTCCGTATGCCAATATTATTACTCCTATCATTTGTAATACTGCTCCTTGATTTACTAGCATATAGATTCCTGCAATAACGATAAGTATTGATAAGATTAATGTTATTATCCACAATTTTGATTTGTAATCTTTCCACATAATAGCTGTTTGTAAATTCATTATTCCACTATATATAATCCATATTGCAATTAAAATTCTAAATATTGAAAATATTACATCTCCACAAAACATTACTATTATTCCGGTTATAATTGCTACAATTGAAATTGCCAATAAGTAATTATCATTTTTTCCTTTTGCCATATAATCACATATTTTTAAAATTCCTATAAGTATACAAATTACTCCTAATATTATTGAAATCATGGCTGTTACCACTTCTGGACTTGCTATTAACATTATTCCAAATAAGATAAATAATATTGCTATTACTATATCTGTCCAACCAGACTTTTTTAATAATTTTTCTAACATATCTATCACTTCTTTTCTTATTAATTTCATTAGTATTTTACATTTACATTTTAATTTTGTCAACATGTTTTGCTAATGTATGAAATCTTATAAAATGCAAAAAACACCTTTAAAAAGGTGCTATTGATTACGCATTTTCAGTTTCTTTTTTTGATATTATTTCTTTTCCGTCATAATATCCACAATTTTTACAAACTCTATGTGGCATTACTGGCTCATGACAATGTGGGCAAGTAGCCATAGTTGGTAATTCTTTTTTCCATGTTGATCTTTTTGAATGTGTTCTTGCTTTTGACCATCTTCTTTTTGGTTGTGCCATACTTATTCCCTCCTCGCTTTAGATACATGTGTATATCTGTTCATTTTTCCATTATTTTAATCACTATAAAATTATACAAGTATTTTTTTATTTTGTCAATAGCTATTTAAAAATTATCTTATAAATAAATTTTTCTTATATAATCAATTTCAAAATTTCTGATTATTTACAATGTTTATTATATAAATCTTTAATATTTTTCTTGGTTAAAGTCTTATCTATCCCATCTTTTGCAACCATTTCTAATGCTTCTGTGATAAAATCTTTGATGTTTTCATTTGTTTTAATTTTTTCTTTTTCTCTATTCCAATAACCAAGTTCATATTCTTTTGTCCAATTTTTTCCTTGATATACTATTCCTGCTGCTAATTTGTCGCATAGCATTTCTGCTGCATATTTATATGGAATAATAGGTGTTTGGTTTGTAGATGATTCATCTATCCAATATTCATGATGATGTTTATTCCTTCCTTTATGATGTAACCAGGCTTCTGAATATCCTTTGTCTTCCCTTGCAGCCATTATTGGAGAACGATTTCCTTGATAATATTTTATGCTTTCACCAAATTCTGTCCATGAATATTTTGAAATGTCATGCATTAAACCTCTCCAATATAGTCCTAATTTACAACATAGTTTAAATACAACCCATTTATGGTGAGTAATTAAAGAAAAATGTTTTATTATATTTTTTGTTTGCATTTATAATCTTTCCTTTCAGTTATAAGTCTACTACAACTTTTTTCTAAAATCAATAAATTTTATAGTATTTTTTGCATACAATATATATTAATCATGCAATAATGGAGGAAAGATTTTATGTGTGGATTTGTTGGATTTTCTAATTTTAAAGAAGATATATCTAATTCAAAAGAAATTATAGAAAAAATGAATTTATCTCTTATAAATCGTGGCCCAGATGAACAAGGTTATTACATAGATAAGCATGTCGCTTTAGGTCATAGAAGACTTATAGTAATTGACCCAGAAGGTGGAAAGCAACCTATGTCCCAAAAATATTCTTATGGTGAATATGTAATTGTTTATAATGGTCAGATTTATAATACAAAAGAACTAAGAAAAACTTTAGAAGAAAATGGATTTACTTTTCGTAGCCATAGCGATACAGAAGTTTTATTAAAAAGTTATATACATTTTGGAAATGAAGTGGTAAATCATCTAAATGGTATATTTGCATTTGCTATTTGGAACGAGCATAAAAAAGAATTGTTTTTAGCAAGAGACCATTTTGGAGTAAAACCATTATTTTATACAATACAAAATGAAACACTTATTTTTGCTTCAGAAATTAAAGCAATTTTTGAATATCCGAATGTTGAAAAGATTTTAGATAATCAAGGAATATGTGAATTATTTGGTATAGGTCCTGCACATACTGCTGGAACTACTGTTTTTAAAAATATTTATGAAATTAAACCTGCCCATTTTGCGATATTTAATAGTTCAGGTATTCATATAGAAAGGTATTGGAAATTAACTTCAAAAGAACATAAAGATAATTTGGCACAAACTACTGAAAAACTAAATTTTTTATTAAATGATGCTATAACTAGACAATTAGTTTCTGATGTTCCATTATGTACGTTTCTTTCTGGTGGTTTAGATTCTAGTATAATTACAAAATTTGCTGCTGATTATTGCGAAAAACAGGGTTTACCACCTTTAGATACTTATTCCATAGATTACGTGGATAATGACAAAAATTTTGTTAAAAGCGATTTTCAACCAAATTCTGATAATTACTATATTAATTTAATGAATAAAAACTTGCATACTCATCATCATAATATAGTTATTGATACACCCGAACTTGCATCATATTTGGAGGATGCAATGATTGCTAGAGATATGCCTGGTATGGCTGATATTGATTCTTCTTTACTTCTATTTTGTAAAAATGTCAAAAAAGAAATGACTGTTTCATTAACAGGTGAGTGTGCGGATGAAATATTTGGTGGATACCCATGGTTTTTTCGTAAAGATGCTTTAGAAAGTAATACTTTTCCTTGGTCTATTGCAATTAATGAAAGACAAAAGCTGTTAAATCCTCTAATTGGCAACAAAGTAAAATTGAAAGAGTATATTGATTTTAGATATAATGAAAGTTTGAGTGAAGTTGAAATATTAGATATTGATAGTAAAGAAACTGCTGAGAAGCGTAAAATTTCTCATTTAACATTAAATTGGTTTATGCAGACTCTTTTGGACCGTTCTGATAGAATGGCTATGTATAATGGTTTTGAACTTAGAGTTCCTTTTTGTGATTATCGTTTGGCTGAATATGTTTGGAATATTCCTTGGGAGATGAAGGCTTTAAATGGCAGAGAAAAAGGCTTGCTTAGGTATGCTTGTAGAGATTTTCTTCCTGATGAAATTGTTGATAGGAAGAAGTCACCTTATCCTAAAACTCATAATCCTACTTATTTAGCTAAGGTTAAAGAGATGTTAACTGATATTATGAAGGATAAAAATGCTCCTATTAATAGTTTGCTTAATAGAGATTATATTTTGGATATTTTGGATACTGATGGAAAGGCTTTTTCTAGGCCTTGGTTTGGTCAGTTGATGACTGGACCTCAGCTTATGGCCTATCTTTGTCAAGTAAATATGTGGCTTGAGAGGTATCAACCAAAAATTGAAATATAATTAAAGGTCGCTAATTGCGACC
>CAWVDV010000043.1:0-6165 GCA_963928115.1 Bacillota bacterium
TCTTCAGGTGGCTCAGGAAATACTAATACAAGTAATAATAATTCTACATCAAATAATACTAATTCATCATCTGACTCATCTTCATCAGGTTCTGGAAGCGATAGCAGTAATTCTAGTGGTAGTAATGAAACATCAGGTTCAGATACAAGTAGGACAGATACTCAAAGTATTGAATAAAGGCCTAGATATTTTTTATATTCTATGATATACTAAAGACGTTGTAATAAAATAAAAAAGGAGGAAAAATTTTGGAAAATATATGTATTGATAATATTTGGAAAAGAGGATTTGAGGATCCTGATATGATTAAGGAAGAAGAAGAAACTAGAATTGAAACAAGTACTAATACTGAAAAATGCATAAAAAAGTACAAAGAGTTAGAACAATCAAGAGATGGAAAATATATAAGTTCTGATTTAATGAAATTAGTTTTTGAAAAATATGCAAATGATATAGAATATAGAAGAAAATACAATTTAGCAGTTTCAAATAGTGCAGCTTGTTTAGCTAACAAAGCATTTAGAATAGCAATATCTAATCCTAATGTTAAACATTGTATATTTGTTGCTGGTGCATATGGCTCAGGAAAATCTTTCTTAATTCAATCATTATATGAAAAAAATAAAGATGAACTTGAAGAAAGTGTAGTATATGAAGGCTCAATCACTTCAAAAGCAATAGATGAAAAAATAGATACAGCTATAGAAAATGGAGTTATTCCAAGTATAATTGTTTTAAATCCAACATTAGAACTTTCTATGAAAAATATAAAAGAAAGAGCAAAACGTATAGGAAGAGATGTTACAAAAAAAGATTGTGTATTTGTATATGCTAACATATATGATGCTTTAAAAAGATTAAAAGAAAAATATAAAGATATAAGTTTTGTTATCTATAACAAACAAACTAACATCCCAACAGATTTAGAAGTAAGTACAAATGTTGAAGATTTAAATCACGGATCATATGATGAAATTTCTAAAGAATATGATGAGATTATTAAAAGAATTTAATTATAAGAAAGGGTTAAGTAAAAAATGAGTGAAAATAATAAAAAAGATAATGAAGAAAAATATATTAAAAACCTAGTTAAATTAGGTAAGATAATCTCTATAGAAGCTGCAAAAAATCCAAAACTAGAAGAAAAAATTAAAAAAATGTCAAGTTATTAATTAAAAAAGGAATGTAATTACACATGGGAAATATAGACAAAAATATAATACAATTAAAAGAATTTAATAGTTTAGATTTACAGCGAGTTCAAAGAGAAATTATTCAATTGACTACAACTAAGACAGATGAATTATTAGAAAAATATATAAGACATACTTCATCTCACAATGGTAGATATATAAATTCAGACTTAATGAAGATGGTTTTCGAAGTATATGCTGAAAGTCAAGAAAATAGAAGTAAGTATAATCTAGCAGTAACAAATAGTGCAGCATGTTTAACAAGTGAATTTTATCAAAGAACGATACGTGATAGCGGTTTTAAAAGATGTATATATGTTGCTGGCCCATATGGAGCAGGAAAATCATTTTTTGCACAGTCACTATTTTTAACAGAATTAATTCCAGAAGACACTATTGTATATGAAGGGTCTATTACTGCACCAGCTTTTGGAAAGAAGGTAGAATTAGCTATAAAAAATAACATTGAACCTGAAATAATCATATTAAATCCAACGTTAGAGCTTTCCTTGAATAATATAAGACAAAGAGCAAAAGAAACGGGAAGAAATGTTATTAAATCTGAAGTAGTAGAAAAATATGCAGATATGTATTCAAACATAGAAAAATTATTTGCTTATTTAAATAGTTGTTTTCCTGAATTACAAACACGACCTTATCCAATTTCTTTTCAAATTTATAATAAAGCAAGCAATGTACCAGAAGATTTGAATGTAAGTTATGATATTCAGGATTTACAACACGGAACAAGGCAAAGCATTTCAGAAAGATATGACTCAATTGTCAAGCAGTTAAATATAGGTTTTGTAGAAAAGGAAGATGAACGAACATTTTAATATATCTAAACTTCTATATAAACTTGAATAACTCAAGCTAAAAATTATACATATTTTTAAAACATGTATAATTTTTTTGATTTTTTATACATATTTATTGAAAATATATAAAAAATGTGATATTTTATATATTATGCATATTTTGATAAATGCTGTAACTATTAATGAAGCTAAAGATAGTAGTGCTATTGAAAATATAGTTACAACTCATGACGATATTTATAAAGTTTTAACAGAAAGTGGTTATAAAGAAGAAAATGCAAAAGAAGTTGTAGATTATAGAAATGCTATTTGGCTTGGATATGAACAGATAAAAAAAGATGTCTATATTAATACAAATACTATTATTAAAATACAAGGTACTATTGAGCATAATAACGCAGGAATTAGAAAATTACCAGGCACAGAATTAAAAAATTCAATTACTGGAGAAACAATATATACGCCACCTCAAAATGAGCAGGAAATTAGGGATTATTTAAAGAATTTAGAAGATTTCATAAATAATAATGATGATGGAATTGATCCATTAATAAAAGTTTGCTTGATACACTATCAATTTGAAAGTATTCATCCTTTTTATGATGGAAATGGAAGAACAGGAAGAATATTAAATATTCTATACCTTGTATTAAATAATCTAATTGATAGCCCAATTTTATACTTAAGTAAATATATCAATCAAACAAAACAAGAATATTATAAATTATTTAATGAAGTTA
This sequence comes from Bacillota bacterium, assembly GCA_963928115.1. Classification (GTDB taxonomy): domain Bacteria; phylum Bacillota; class Clostridia; order TANB77; family CAG-508; genus CAG-269. The sequence goes on from CAWVDV010000043.1 coordinate 2,752, forward strand.
GAAACAATAATAATTTTGAAGATTGGATTTTATATATTTTAAAAGGTATTGAAATTACATCTAAAGAAACAATAGAATTAATTGAAAAAATTCAAAGTGGAATGAAGGATTACAAAGAAGAATTTAGAAGTAAACTACCTAAAATATACTCAAAAGAACTATTAGAAAGTTTATTTTATGAAGTATATACTAAAATATCATATATAGAAAAAGCATGTAATGTTACAAGAATTACTGCAACTTCATATCTAAATCAATTAGAAGAAATAGGTCTTTTAGAATCTGAAAAAGTAGGCAGGGAAAAATTATACAAGAATGTAAGATTGATAAAACTATTATCTGAAAATTAGTATATTATAGATATAAACTAATTTAATAAAAAATAGTAATTTGTCGCGAAAAAAACAAAGACTATTAAGAGTATAATTAAAAAATATTTTTATGGGAGTGAAAGAAAATGAAAAGGTGCGATGTGTGTAATAAAACATCTTTATTACCAGAAAATTTAGGAAAGATTAATATTTGTAAAATATGTTTTTTAAAAATTAATGGTCCTGCATGGAAATACAAAAAAATTGAAAGCATGCACGAATTAGAAAAATATCACGAAAAAGCTATATCTTCTGCACAGAAGAATGATTTTCCTAAACAAGTAATAGATGAAATAAATAACTATTTTAGCCAAAAAAAGTCTACTATGGAAAGATGTGATGCATGCGGAGAAGAAATGCTAACTATTATAAAAATGAATGATGCTAAAATTTGTAAAAAATGTTATTCAAAAATAGAAAGTAAAGAATGGAAAAACAAAAATTATACAAGCAGAGAACAACTTGATATAGAAAAAAACAAAATAATTCAAATTGCTCAAAAGAGTAACTATCCAAAAGAAGCTATAAAGTTTATTAATGATACATTTGAAAGCAAGGTTGAAAAGAATTGGATGTATACTATTGATGGAAATGCAGGTCAAATTTTGAAAGTATATAAAGATTATTTTTCGATAAACACAACAAATGAGTTTGATATAGATGGGATTGCAGAAGAATATGCCATAATTTGTAGTGAAGACCATCCTAAAAAGAATAATCAGTTTTCAAAATCTGATGCTCAAGATATTGTTAAAGGAATGATGGGAAGTACAGGAGGACTAGTTAAAGATATTTTAGTAGCAGGCATAACTAAGAAAAGTCTTACATCAAAAGGAATAAATGCAATGACAAATAAATTTACTAATGGTATAGAATCAGCAATAACAAATGCAGTAGGAAATGCATATGATGAAACATATCCCGAAAAAAAGGATTTTAAGCAACACAAAGGGGAAAGAATTTACAAATATACTGATTTTGAAATATTAGAATTTAGAGATGTTGGAGATGATACTTTAGGATATCTTAAATTTCAAAACCAAAATACTATTAAAAATTCTGATTATGATGTTTTATATTTTTATGATTGTGATGCAAAAGATGATATTATAAAGCTAATGCCAAAAGTATATTCTTATATGAAAAAAAGGATTAATAAAAAAGAAAAAGAAACAAATAAGGAAAATAATTCAAAAACTGAAACAAATAATTCTGCAATAATAGAGGACATAAAAAAATTTAAAGAACTATTAGATATGGGAGCAATAACTCAAGAAGAATATGATAAAAAGAAAAAACAATTATTGGATTTATAAATATAAATTACAATTTAGAAACAGCTAAAAGCCTTGCATTAGTAAAAGTAGAGGTTTATGGCTGTTCTATATTTTCTCCTACCTCTATTTGCACAAAACTTTGATAATCGGAACCTTCTATATATTAAAACGTGAAACTAGCTGCATACTAACATATAAAAAACGTGAAAGTTCGCTTTAAAAAATGTATAAAAAACGTGAAAGTTAATTGACTTATGCAAAAATATATTATATAATTTCAATAGAGGTGAACCTATGGAAAGGAAGATTTATCAAGAATTATTAAATTGGAAAAATGACAATATCCAAAAGCCATTAATGATAATAGGAGCAAGACAAATCGGTAAAACATATATCATAAACGAATTCTGTAAAAACGAATTTAAAGAGTATATTTATATAAATCTATTGGAACAGACTGAAATTATAAAGATATTTAAAGAAGAAATTAATACTGCTGAAAAATTTAATCGAATGAAAATCTATTTGGATAAAGATATTGATTTAGAGAATACTATAATATTTTTCGATGAAGTACAAGAAAGCGAAGAAATAATAAGTGCACTAAAATATTTTAATGAAAGTGATGAACCTTTTAAAGTAATATGTGCTGGAAGTTTGCTAGGCGTAAAATTAAAAAGAATGAATTCATCATTTCCAGTAGGAAAAGTTAAAATGTTAAACATGTATCCTATGGATTTTGAAGAATTTTTAATTGCAAATGGTAGTAGAGCTCTTGTTGATGAAATAAAAAAATGTTATATCGAAAGTACACCTATGGATTCGGTATTGCATGAAAAAGCACTAAATTTATACAGACTATATTTATGCGTTGGCGGAATGCCTGAAGCAGTTAAAAATATACTTGCTAATGAAAAAGATATATTGAAATTCGACAAAACAATAATTGAAGATATTTATCAATCTTATTTAAATGATATGAACAAATATGTAAATAATAAATTTGAAGCTAGCAAAATAGAAATAATATATAAGTCAATTCCTTCACAACTTGGAAATATGAGTAATAAATTTCAATATGGAAAAATATCATCAAATGCAAGAAAAAGAGATTATGAAACAGAATTGAATTGGCTACTTTCAAGCACAATGGTTCATAAATGCTCTATATTAAAAAAGCCAGAAATTCCACCATTGGGATTTATTATAGATGACCATTTTAAATTATATTTAAGTGATATTGGAATTTTATTAAATATGTTACAAGTAAAATATAATGATATTATATTAGATAACCTTTTACAATATAAGGGAATAATTGCTGAAAATTATGTTGCTACACAATTGGTAGTGAATAATATTCCATTAATATATTGGGAGTCTGGAAATCAGGCTGAAGTTGATTTTATTTTATATAATGATGATGGAATTATACCAATTGAAGTAAAAGCTAATGATAATGTTGGAAGTCAAAGTTTAAATGTTTATATGAAAAGATATCAGCCTAAATATGCAATAAGAATTTCTACAAAGAATTTCGGGTTTGATAATAATATAAAATCTATTCCTTTGTATGCTACATTTTGTATAGAATAAAAATGGGTTTGTCACCTAATTTTAATGATAAAATAGTAATTTATGGGAGTGATAAAATGAATATTATAAGTTTATACAATCAAGCTCTAACTGGTAAAGGCGAACAATCTATTAATATTATTATTGATAGCAAAAAAGATTTCAAAAATAGAAATGATTTTCTGAAAATG
>CAWVDV010000044.1:0-6136 GCA_963928115.1 Bacillota bacterium
CTTGTGCTTCTCTATGTGGTTGGCGATATTTACCTCCACTCCGGACTTTCACCGTTTAGTTAAACGACATGCCTGTCGCACTCCCAAGAAATTACGTCTAAATCTTTTTCAGTATATATATATTTCATTATCTTTTCCTCCAACTTTATGCCTACACTATATCACAGATTTACATTTTCCTCAACAAATTCAGTAAAATTCGCACTAAATATATTGGATTATTTTGTATAAAAAATAAAGCACCTATTACAAGGCACTTTACTTAGGATTCTCTTTAACTTTTAAATTTTATTTTATAAATTCATATGTTCATCAACATACAACCATATAATATGGTATATCTAAAACAACCTTAACATGAATTTCAGAATTTTGTACTTTTTCTAGTCCAAATCTACCTCTTTTATGAAACATTATTGTATCTTGAAAGCTAGTAAATTCAAGCACTACTGGCAATTCTTTAACTCTAGCAACGCACAGACTTCCACATGGCTTGTAAAAGGAAACATATCAACAGGCTTAATACTCTCTATTTCATACAATTCTTCAAACTTAGCCAAATCTCTAACCAAAGTCGCAGGATTACAACTAATATAAACCATTTTCTTAGGATGAATTTTCATAATATTATCTATACTTTTATTATCCAATCCTTTTCTTGGAGGGTCAACCATAACCACATCTGGAATTATTCCCTTTTCATTTAGCAAATCATCTAGCACATCTTCAACGTCACCTGCAAAAAACTCTACATTATCAACGCCATTATTCAAAGCATTTTCTTTTGCATCTTTAACTGCATCTTCAACAATTTCTATACCATACACCTTTTTAGCATACTTTGCCATAAATAAAGAAATTGTTCCAATTCCACAATATAAGTCAAATACTATGTCATTTTTATCTATTTTAGCCGCTTCTACACCTAAATTATATAACTTTTCTGCCTGAACTGGATTTACTTGATAAAATGAAAGCGGAGATATTTTAAATTTATATTCTCCCAAAATGTCTTCAATATATCCATTACCATATAAATTAACATTTTCTTTTCCCATTATCACATTTGTATTTCTTGTATTAATATTTTTTACAATTGTTTTAACCTCTGGGAAATTTTCTAATATTTCTTTTACTAATTCTTGCTCTTTTTGAATTGTATTTCCATTTATAACTAACACACACATTATTTCATTTGTCTTAATTCCTATTTTAGTAACAATGTGCCTTATAAGTCCTTTTCCTGTTTTTTCATCATATATACTAATATTATTTTTAACAATCCATTCAAATACAAACTTTGCTAATTTTTCACTTTTCTCATTTTGTATTAAACATTTTTGAATTGGTATAATTTCATGTGTTCTATTAGCAAAAACTCCAATTTGTGGATTTCCATTCTTATCAATTCCAACTGGATATTGTGCTTTATTTCTATAAAAATATGGATTTTCCATTCCAAGTGTTTCTTGTACTTCAATTTTTGTTTTCAAAGTCTTATTTACTAAACTTTGAACTGCATTTTGCTTCATTTTTAATGTTTGTTCATATTTAATATGTCTTAAATTACAGCCTCCACATCTTTTATATGTACTACAATCACTTTCTGTTCGATATTCTGATTTTTTTATAATTTCTAATACTTTTCCAAAAGCATGAGAAGATAATACCTTAACAATTAATATTTTTACTTTTTCTCCTTTTATACTATTTGGAACAAATATTGTAAAATTATCAATCTTGGCAATACCTTCTCCTTCAAATCCGTTGTCTATAATATCAACAATATATTCTTGATTTTTATTTATTGGTGCTTCCATTATCTCTCCTCATTTTAAACTAATTGTTTTTTCATTTCTAAAGATACTTTCTCTTTTAATTTTTGGGCTTTTTCTTTTGAATTACCTCCATCTTCACCTTCAATAGGTTTTAATATTTTTACTGTTACATCCTTTTTAGTTTTAAATATTCTTCTATATCCAGTCGGCTCTCTAAATGTACATACAATAGGAATAATTGGAACGTCATTTCTTACTGCTAAATCAAATGCTCCATTTTTAAATTTTCTAATTTTATTGCAATATGGCCATAATGCCGCTTCTGGATAAACATGAATTATATTTCCTTCTTTTAATGTTTTATCCATTTCTTTTATGAAATATTTTAGATTCTCAATACTTTTTGGTATTGGAATGGCTCTCAGATATTTTATCAATTTTCTTACAAAAGGAATTTTAAAACTCTCTTCTTGTGTTGTATAATATACTTTTCTCTTTCCAAAAGCTAACCCAACCATTGCACAATCTAAGAAAAGTACATGGTTTGAAACACTTATTGCTCCACCTTTAATGTTTTCTAAATTTTCTTCTCCTTCTATTTTCAAGTCATATACAATCTTCAATAAAACTTTTAAAATAGGATATGCAATTCCATAATATATTAGATTTGAAGCCATTGAAAATATTTTACTTTTAGATATGTATTCATAATTTTTATCTATGTTAAACTCAAGTGGTTGCCACAAATCTATTATATTTTCATTTTCGAACTCTACAAAATTTTCAAATTCTTCAAGCTCTTCGAACTTTTTAATTCCTTCACTGCTTCTCATACTCTTCCCCTACTTTATTTCCTTAATAACAATTTCTGATATTTTGTCACAAGTATTTTGACTAATGTATTTCTCTTGATTTTTAACCATTTCTTCTTGTAATTCCTTATTGTTTATCAGTTCTTTTGTATTTTTTACTACTTTACCAATTGAATCACAACTTATTGACATTTTTCTATTCTCAAAAAATTGTGCATTATAATTTTCACATCCAGGTATTGGCATTGTATGAATAAAAGGTTTTCTTAATGTTGCAATTTCTGTTGTTGTTAATCCTCCTGGTTTTGTTAATATTATTTCACTACTTTTCATATATTCACTTATTTTATCTGTAAAAGGTAGTATAACAACATTGTCAAATTCTTTATATTTTTCTTCTAATACTTTTTGCAATTTAGAATTATGCCCAGTAGAAACTATAAAAGTTACGTCTTTTATGTTTTTTAATAATTCTTTTAGCATTTCTGTCACATTTCCAAATCCCATACTTCCTGTTAATATAAGGACATATTGCTTTGAATTATCTAATCCTAAATTCTTTTTTACTTCTTCTTTATTATATTTCTCTCTATATGCTTTAGCTGTTGGTATTCCATATGGTAATAATTTTTCTTGCTTTATTCCTTTTTCTATAAAATCCTTTTCTAATTCTTCGTGTGGTACTATAAAATAATCTGGATTTGTTTCTTCCCAAAATGGTATACACACATAGTCTGTTGCAACTTGCATAAATTTTATATCATGCTCTTTTTTTATGGCTGTTAATGCCTGTGCAGCAAAAAGATGTGTTGTTATAATATATTTATACTCATTTTCTACTATATATTGATACAATCTTTTTTTATTTAAAAAGTTTAATGCATATACTGGTGATTTTAAATTGGTTTTTTGGTACATCTCACCTAATTTATACACTACTTTAAATATTTTTCCATTTCCTTTGGTTGTTTTTATATATAAATTATTTACTTCTTTTCTAATTTTAGGATTAACAATATCTAAATATTCTACAAAATCAACATTTAGCCCTTTTTCTTCTAAACTTTCTTTTATTGCTTTTGCAGCTGAATTGTGTCCTCCTCCTGTTCCACAAGATAATATTAATACTTTACTAGACATATACTTCTCCTCTATCAACATTATACTATTTTCGTCATTTTTATACAAGTACATAGTAAAATTTATTTTTGGCATTTCATGCATATTATGTTATATTATTACTTAACTTTAGCCATCTAGGTGGTGTGTTGTGGAGTAGTAATACTCTTTGTTTCAGCTTATGTATAAGCAGAAAGGCAAATGTATGGAAGAGAAATATATCTATTCTGAACATTCAAACTATATCTCAATTAAAGACCAATTACTTGTAGATATAGCAATAATTAATGATGAAGGAAAACTTAGTTTTATTAGAGAGCCTACTGAAACGGCTAAAAATGAAATTATTGATTTCCTTAATCGTCACAATGTTACTTTTACTTTATGAGCAGAGAAAAAGAGCTAGAAAGCAAATGCCTTCTGGCTCTTTTTTAATCAATCTCAATTGCTCCTGTGTAAAGTCCATAATATGTGCCTTTTTGAGCAATCAACTCATTATGATTTCCTCTTTCAATAATTCTACCATGGTCTAGTACCATAATTAAATCAGAGTTTTTAATTGTTGAAAGTCTATGAGCAATTACAAAAACTGTTCTTCCTTTCATTAATTTATCCATTCCATCTTGAACAATTTTTTCTGTTCTTGTATCTATACTTGATGTTGCTTCATCTAATATTAATACTGGTGGATTGTTTAAAGCTGCTCTTGCGATTGAAAGAAGCTGTCTTTGTCCTTGTGATAAACCTTCTCCATTTCCTGTAATCATTGTGTCATAGCCATGTGGAAGATGTTTTATAAATTTGTCTGCATTTGAAAGTTTTGCTGCTTCTTCTACTTCTTCATCTGTTGCGTCTAATTTTCCATATCTAATATTATCTCTTATTGTTCCTGTAAATAGACTTGTATCTTGTAAAACCATCCCTAAAGACCTTCTTAGGTCATCTTTTTTAATCTTTCTAATATTTATTCTATCATATCTAATTTTTCCTTCTTGGATATCATAAAATCTATTTATTAGATTTGTAATTGTTGTCTTTCCAGCTCCTGTTGCTCCAACAAAAGATACTTTTTGACCTTCTTTTGCAACAAGTGATATGTCATGTAATATTCTTTTATGCTCTTCATATCCAAATTGTACATTTTCAAATTCCACTTGTCCACGAAGTCTTGTATATGTAACTCTTCCGTCTTGATGTGGATGTTTCCATGCCCACATTCCTGTTCTTTCTTTGCTTTCTACAATTTTTCTATTTTCCATTTTTGCATTAACTAATGTAACATATCCTTCGTCTTGTTCTGGTTCTTCGTCTAATAATTCAAATATTCTTCCTGCTCCTGCAAGTGCCATTATAATTGAATTCATTTGTTGCGATACTTGACCTAGTGGGTTTGTAAATGCTTTTACATATTGTAAAAATGCTGCAATACTTCCTATTGTTAATATTCCATTAACTGATAAAATTCCTCCAATTACTGCAACTAGTACATAACCTAAGTTTCCTATATTCATAATACAAGGCATCAAAATATTTGCATAGATATTTGCTTTTGTCATACTATCACATAATTGTTCATTTAAGTCATCAAATCTTTTCTTTGATTGTTCTTCATAATTAAATACTTTAACAACCTTTTGACCTTCCATCATTTCTTCGATGTAACCATTTACTTTTCCAATATCCTCTTGTTGTTTTACGAAAAATCTTGAACTATTTCCTCCAAGATATTTTGATACAAATACCATTAATACAACCATTGCAAGTACAACTAATGTTAAGTATATATTTGTTGCAAACATAGCTGCCAAAACTGACACCATTGAAACAACTGCTGAAAATACTTGTGGAATACTTTGACTAAGCATTTGTCTTAATGTATCAACATCATTTGTATACGTACTCATTATTTCACCATGTGAACGACTATCAAAATATCCTATTGGAAGTTTTTGCATATGATTAAACATTTCTCCACGTATTTTATTTAATACTCCTTGTGATATGTTTATCATTAATCTATTATATACATATGTTGCAATTACTCCAACTAAGTATATTACTCCCATCATTAAAATCACATTTAATAATGCTGTAAAATCTGGATTTTGCTCACCTAAAAGTGGTGTGATGAAGTCATCTATTAGGTATTTTATAAATTGTACTCCTAAAACTCCAACTACTGCACTTATTATAATACTTACTACTACTACAACTAGTTGAAATTTGTATCCTTTTGTTACATATTTTAGAAGTCTTTTTATTGTTTTACCTTTTCCTGTTTTTTTACTCTGCATCTTCATCTCCTCCTTTCATTTGTGATTCATATACTTCTTTATAAATATTATTTGTTTTTAGTAATTCTTGTGATGTTCCTATTCCATCAATCTTTCCTTCATTTAAAACAATTATTTTATCAGCATCTTCAAT
>CAWVDV010000045.1:0-7974 GCA_963928115.1 Bacillota bacterium
AATTACGTAATAGGAAAAATTTCAGAAGAAGATAAAAAAATCTTAGAAAAGAGTACAGATGTAGCAAAAGATGCAGTAATAGAAATAATCAAAAACGGAATGGATAAAGCAATGAATTTGTTCAATTAGGAACGTGCAAAAGGAGGAAAAAATTTAATGACAGAAATTATAATACAAAAACAAAAAGAAAAAACAATAATAGCTTTAATAGAAAGTGGAAAATTAATTGAATACTATGAAGATACTTCACAAGATAATAATAGAAAAGAAGGAAATATATATATAGGGATTGTTAAAGATATCATAAAAGGAATGCAAGCAGCATTTGTAGATATAGGAAGTGAAAAAAACAGTTTTATCCATTTAAAAGATGTAATGAGAAAAATAGATGAAACAAAAGAAAAACTAGATGATAATATAGATATAACAGAAATATTAAAGCCTAATATGAAAATTTTAGTTCAGGTAAAAAAAGATAGTACAGACCAAAAAGGTGCTAGAGTATCAACACATATAAACTTACCAGGAAAATATATTGCATTAATGCCAAATACAGATATAATTACTATTTCACAGAAAATAGAAAGTAAAGAAGAGCAAAAACGATTAATAAAATTAGTAAAAGAAAATTTAAGCGAAGGAAATGGGACAGTTATAAGAACATCTGCAGAAGGAAAAGGAGAAGAAATAATACAAGACATAAAAAAAGTAGAAGAAAAATGGGAAAACATTATAAAAACTTCAGTAGACCCAGAATTACATGAGCCAAAATTATTATATGAAAGTGAAAGTCTAATAGAAAAAATGCTATTAGATTTAGCAGATGAAAAAATAGACAAAATAATAGTAAATACACAAAAAGATTTAAACAAATTAGAAAACTATAAAAAAGAAAATCAAGAGTATAGAAACACAGAAATAGAACTAGATAAATCAAAAAACATATTCGAAAAATACAATTTAGAAAAACAAATAGAAAAAATGCAAAATAGAAAAATTTGGCTAAAATGTGGAGGTTTTATAACAATAGACAAAACAGAAGCCTTAACTGCTATTGATGTCAATACAGGAAAATATACTGGAACAAAAAATTTAGAACAAACAATATATAAAGTAAATGAAGAAGCTACAATAGAAATAGCAAAACAGTTAAGGCTAAGAGATATAGGTGGAATAGTAATAGTCGACTATATTGACATGAAAGATGAAAAAAACAGAGAAAAAATAGAGAATCTACTAAAAGAAGAAGTAAAAAAAGATAGAAGTAAAGTACAAATTGAAGGTTTTACAAAATTGGATTTAATGGAATTGACTAGAAAACACATAATATCACACTAATCCCAGTAGAAAGGTTGAAAATAATGAATGTAGGATTTATATCACTTGGATGTAGTAAAAATTTAATAGATACTGAAGCAACAATAGGAATGTTCAAAAAACATAATTTTAAAGTTGTAAATAATGAAGAAAAAGCAGATGTTTTAGTAATAAATACCTGCGGATTTATTGAATCTGCAAAAGAGGAAGCAATTAATACAATATTAGAAATGGCAGAATACAAAAACAGAAATTGCAAATATTTAATAGTAATGGGATGTTTAGTGCAAAGATATTATGATGAACTTGTAAAAGCATTACCAGAAGTAGATTTGTTTGTGAAAATAGAAGATTATGATACATTATGGGAACAAATAGAAGACTTAATAAAAAGAGATATTGTAATAAAAAAGAAAAAAAGTAGTAAAAAAATAACTGAAATTCCTAAAATGCCAATGCTTACACAAGAGCAATTCTTAGAAAGAACGATTACAACTGGACAAGACTATGCATATCTAAAAATCGGAGAAGGATGTAGCAATAAATGTACATATTGTGCAATCCCATATATAAGAGGACCATTTGTAAGTAGAAAAAAAGAAGATATTATAGAAGAAGCAAAGATGCTTGCAAAAAAAGGAATAAAAGAATTAATAATTATAGCACAAGATACAACTAAATATGGAATTGATATATATGGAGAAAGTAAATTAGCAGAACTATTACAAGAATTATGCAAAATTAAAGAATTAAAATGGATACGTTTCCTATATTCTTATCCAGAAGGAATAACAGACGAATTAATAGAAACCGTTGCTAGAAATGAAAAAATAGCAAAATATTTTGATATACCAATTCAACATTCTAGTGACACAATATTGAAAAAAATGAACAGAAAAACGAACAAAAAGCAAATAAAAGAAATAATAAGCAAAATAAGAAATAAAATTCCAGATGCAATAATAAGGACAAGCTTAATTGTAGGCTTTCCAAGCGAAACAGAAGCAGAATTTAAAGATTTATTAGAATTCGTAAAAGAAACAAAATTTGATAGACTAGGAACATTTATGTACTCAAAAGAAGATGGAACACCAGCAGCTAAACTTCCAGAGCAAATACACGGAAACACTAAAAAAGCAAGATATAATAAAATAATGAAAGAACAACAAAAAATTGCAGCAGAAAAAATGAAAGAAAAAATAGGAAAAGAATGTGAAGTCTTAGTAGAAAATATATCATTTGACGGAAAATACCTAATAGGAAGAACAATGCAAGATGCACCAGATATTGATGGGTTAGTATATATCAAATGTGAAGAAGAAAATCCTAATAAATATTTACATCAATTTATAAAATGCAAAATTACTGCTTCTAAAGATTATGACTTGATAGCATGTCCATAAAGGAGGAAAAAATGAAAATTAATCTAAATGGAAAAAATATTGAAGTTACAGTAGTTAAAAATCCACAAAATAAATTTGAGTATGAATATTATATTGGTAATGTTCAGATAGGTGAGCTAAATACAAATATAATGAAATATGGAAATATTATCATGAGAGAAGATTCATACATAATAGCAGCACTTCAAAAATTAGGTGTAATGGAGCAAGACAAAGCAGAGAAACAAAACACATTAGAAAATGAATTAAGTGCACAAATAAAAGACAAAATAGATGGACTAAGCAGAGAAGAAATTGAAAATGCATCAAAGGAAACAAGAGAAATTGATAAATATATAGATGAAATAGGAATAGAAAGAAGTCATATTAGAGATGTAAGAATTTTAGAACTAGGTGACAGAGATGATGTGAAAGAAGAGCAAGAAAAAAAACAAAATAAAATAAGTTCTAATTTAGAAAATAAAGAAAAAAACCAAAATACAACTAAAAACACAAATATATTACAAGAAATAGAACTAAGTGAAAGAGCAAATGATATGCATGATATCCGCAAATGGCTAGGAGGAAAAATTCCAAAAGATATTATAAAAGTTGGAGTTATTTATTCTGAACAAATGAGCAAAATGAAAGATGAAAATGGCAAAAGTTATGATAGAAACTCAACCAGATATTCTTTAGTTGCAATTAGCAAAGATGGAAAAGTTGAACCATTGCAAAAATATATACCAGAATTACAACAAAGGTCAGCATCAGGTGACAATCCAATACCAGAAAAATATCAAGTTAGAGATGATGGAACAGTAGAAAAAGATAGCATTTTAAGTGAATATGAAATTGGAGATAAAATAATACAACTGGATAACAAAGAAATGGGAAGAATAGAAATGAATATAGGAGAAGAAGCAAGGGATTCTACTGAAACAATGGGAGTTCAAGTAAGAGATAGTAATACAATTTTTGTACCAGATACTTCAACAAGAGCTGTAATTGGAGAATATGAAAGAGAAGGAGAAGATACGGTTGAACAAAATTTAGAAGAAATAAAAGCTCATGATAAAGAACATGAAGATTGTAATAAGGCTACTGAAAAAGATATAGATGGAGATCCATCAACAAAATCAGAACATGTAATGGCTATGGAAGATGCATATATAAAAGTATGTGCTAGAAATATTTTAGATAAAAATCCAGAACTTAGAGACACATATAATCAAAACGATATAGAAAATAAATTAAAAGAAAAAGTAAATAAAGAATATTTAAGTAAAGAAGAGTTAGAAAATAGCTTAGATGACATAGCCAAAGATTTAGAAAAACAAGCGGAAAATGAGAAAGTTCCAGGAAAAGATGATAGAATTGCATAAAATGTGCTATTGACAAAAATATAAAATAAATATATTATTGAAATAGTAAATTATAAAATAAAGTAGCAAACAAACTAAAGAGGTGGAAAAATGGATGGAATATGGGCAATAGTATATATACTGGTATTTGTTATATTTGCATTAGTAGTCTATGCAGTATTACAAATAAAGTTATTTGGAATGAAAGTAAAGGATTTCTGGGGATTTATAGAAGCAAACCAAATGTTAGATAAATTATACAATTTTGCAAAACAATATGAAAAAATGTCTCCACAAGAACAAATAATATATCTTTCAGAAGCGGAAAAAATTTTCAAAGCATTTGACAAAGTTCCAGACGGATTATGGGAAGAAGAATATGACAAATATAAAGAAGTCCTATCAAAATATAAAGATATAAGAATGATGAGATGGTCAGACGATAAAATGTAATAAAAGCCTGAATTATTCAGACTTTTATTTTTATATATGAATTGATACTAGGCTTAAAACACTATACAAATAACGTAAAGGTCTTCTCAAAAGAAGTCTAGTTCTTAAAATTTCAACACCTTCTGACATAGCACAATATTTATCAACAAAAGTTAAAATCAAACCTTCCAGCGAACTTGGTAGTTGAGTTGTTACTGGCCACATGTGTTTAATAATCATATCTTTTTCTTTCTCATTCAAATCAAATAGTTCTGAAGCATTTTTGCAAGCAGTTCTTCCATGAGTAAATGCATGTAAACCTTTGCGGTCAGGTTGTTTTTCTCTCCAATCATATAAAAATAAATCATGAAGCATACCAGCTCTTGTAGCTGATATATAATCTAATTTATATTTTTTACAAATTAAATAGCAATAATAAGAGACAGTGTAACAATGGTCAAAACAAGTTGTTTTATAATGCTGTCTAAAATTCTTCATTTTTTGAACAGTTTTATTCTCAACCAATTCTTTTATAATATTTTGAAATTCGACATCCTTGTCAATAATTTCTTTGACTATTAATTTCATTTAAATACCTCTTTATATCTTATGTACTTCTTTTATATTATAACATATTAATAGTGCTAGTTCAATTACATAAAGCAAATCGTTGAAAAATAATTACAATTTTGTCTGCGTCAAACTTCATTTGAAATTTAATCAACGTACAGAAAGTACGTCTCATAAATTTCAAATTTGTTTTCCTTGCCAAAATTTAATTCTTTTCCAACTTAGTTTTAATAATGTCAAGAATATAAAAGCTTTTCTAAAATCTGAATAGCATTAGAAGCAGCACCTTTTCTTAAATTATCAGCCACAACCCACATATTTAAACCATTTTGAACACTATAATCACGACGAATTCGACCAACAAAAACCTCATCATGACCATCTGCACGACTAGCTAATGGATAATGATTTTTCTCTGGATTATCTACAACAATAATTCCAGGATAGTTTTCTAACAAGATTTTAACATCATAAATATCGAAATCACTTTCTAGCTCCACATTAATTGATTCACCATGACAATTTACAATAGGAACTCTAACAGTTGTTGCAGTAATAGGCAAGTTAGGTTTATGTAAGATTTTTCTAGTTTCATCAATCATCTTATGCTCTTCCTTTGTATAGCCATCTTCCATAAAAACATCAATGTGAGGAATACAATTATTATAAATTGAATATGGAAATTTTTGAAGTTTATCACCTTCAGCTTTATTTTTTAAATCTTCAATTCCAGACCTACCTGCACCAGAAGTAGCTTGATATGTAGAATAAACAATTCTTTTAATTCCATATTTATCATCAATAGCTTTTAAAGGCAAAACAGCTTGAATAGTAGAACAATTTGGATTTGCAATAATACCATGATTTTTATTTATATCTTCTGGATTTACTTCAGGTACAACTAGTGGCACATCTTTATTCATACGAAATACACTACTATTATCAATAACAATACATCCTTGTTTTGCTGCAATAGGAGCATATTTTTTAGAAGTAGAGCCACCTGCACAAAAAATTGCATAATCAAAATGTGTATCAAAAGATTTTTCAGTTAATTCTTGCACAATATATGTTGTGTTTAAAAAACTTATTTTTGAGTTGGCAGATTTTGAAGAACAAAAAAGTGTGTAACTAACATGTGGAAAGTTTTTTTCTTCTAATACTTTTAATGCAGTTCTTCCAACTAAACCGTGTAGCGCCAACAATTGCTACTTTATAATTTGTTTTCATAGGATACCTCCAAACAAAAAAATTTGCATTTATTATTAAAATTTATTCTACTTATAGAATATGTGAAAAACAAAAGACTGTTAAATATATTCATAAATTATTTTTAACATAAATTAAGAAATATAGCAACCATTAAAAAGAAAACTTACCTAAGAAAGAACTCCTTAGGTAAGTGAAAGACTATACAAGAATTGAACTAATACGACGGTTTACAAATACTTTTGCAAAATGTACACCATCAATATCATCATCAACAGAATTGTAACCAGTAAAGCCGACAATGTTGATTTTAGAAAAATCATCAACAAGGAAGATATCTCTTAAGTCAACATCATTGTCAGCCTTACTTTTCGCATCCTCATATTCAAGATGAGATGCCGGACCATTTGTCGCATATTGATGCATATAGTGAGTTCTGAACTGGAGTTCAAAATGAGAACCAGGTAAAATTTCAGAATATTCATCTAATGCCAAAATAGAATGCAATGACTGATATCCATTTGGTTTTGGTGAAGAAATATAATCTTTAACTAAATTAGGATACCAAATGTCAGGAGATTTGGGTACATACACATTAGGATATTCACTAGAATTAAATTTAGATTCTATTCTCTGACCTTCTTCTATTACAAAAGGCAGTTGTAAAGTAAATTTAATTCTTTCTTTCGTGAAATTATCAATTGATGCATTGGAATTTACCCAGTCCAAAAACTGAAAATAGATGTGTCTATTTTGTTTGCTAATGATGCTGATTGTATAATTTACAACATCATATAATAACTCAGTAGCTTCCTCTTTAGAGTTATTATTTAAAATATTACCCCTCAATCCGAATCTATCATAGATACGAGGAGAACTATTAGCTATAGACCTCTTTAACAGCTTTGTGAGTTCGCTTTCTAAAGCTTTTCTCCGTGCAGTTAAATTGATATCAATATGCTTATCTTTGGTAGTATTTAACCAAATAATGATATACATAATGACAAATGAAATATCTGATGCTAAATTTGTAAGTTCAAAAGTTTTTTCTCTTTTCTTTACAGCTCTTTCCAAACTATACAAAAATGCATCAAATTGCAAACTATCTTCTTCGCATATTGTACACTTAGATAACAGTTTGCTGAGATTTCTTATAATCTCAAGAATATTGTTTGATTGTTCAACTGCTAGTACATAGTTCCGATGAATTAAGTCAAAAGTTTCTTGCTTCATAAAATACGTCCTTTCTTATAAAAAATTAATAACATAATTCTATCATAAAATTATCTAAATAACAAGGAAACATAAAATAATAGTACAAATTCATTGAAAGTTTTAGATTTATATGGTAATATATATGTTGCATATAAATAAAATTATAAAAAACAAGGAGAAAGAGGAAAATAAATGAAACAAATAGAATTATTAGCCCCAGCAGGGTCATTTGAAAAAGCAAAAATCGCATTTTTATATGGAGCAGATGCAGTATATTGTGGTACATCATCATTATCATTAAGAGCAAGAGCAGATATGGAAGATGAAGATTTAAAGAAAACAATAAAATATGCACATGAAATAGGAAAAAAAGTATATGTAACACTAAATATATTTGCATGGGATGAAAAATATGAAGAAATAATTGAAATGGCAAAAGAATTAGAAACATTAAAACCAGATGGAATAATAGCATCAGATGTAGG
>CAWVDV010000046.1:0-8960 GCA_963928115.1 Bacillota bacterium
TAGTATATAAAATAAAAAAAGCAACAGGCAAAAAAGTTGGGCACACAGGAACATTAGACCCACTAGCAACAGGAGTATTGCCAATACTAATAGGAAAAGGAACACTATGCTCGAAATACCTAATAAACCATGACAAAACATATCAAGTAGAACTAAAATTAGGAATAAAAACAGAAACAGCAGATAGTGAAGGAAAAATAATAGAAGAAAAAGAAGTGCCAGAAGAGGCATTAAAGGAAGAAACAATAAAAAAAGTTCTAAGTTCCTTTTTAGGAAAACAAAAACAAATACCACCTATATATTCAGCAATAAAAGTCAAAGGTAAAAAACTATATGAATATGCAAGAAAAGGTGAAAAAATAGAAATAGAGCCAAGAAATATTGAAATATATAAAATAGAATTAAAAAATCTTGATAAAACCAATAAAGTTATAAGCTTTGAAGTTAGTTGCTCCAAAGGTACATATATAAGGAGTTTATGTGAAGATATAGCAAAAAAATTAGGAACAGTCCGGATATATGTTAAACTTAAATAGAATACAAGTAGGACAATTTGATATATCAAATTCTATCACAATTGAAGAGCTAAAAAATCAAGAAGAATTCAAAAATATTATTAATAAAAATTTAATTACAGTAGAACAATTATTCAAAGAAAAAGAAAATATTGAATTAAATGATAAAAAACTAGAATTATTTTTAAATGGAGTAAAATTAACACAAAACAAACCTGATGGAATATATAAAATATATAACAACAATAATTTTATTGGAATAGGAATTGTAAAAGACAATTTATTAAAAAGAGATATTATAATCTAAAACACTAAATAGTAATATAATAAAAATCACTCACATATATTTGAATAAAAGTATATGAGGAGTGATTTTATTGTATTTTATTCAAGAAACTGACAAGCCTAAAATATTATCTCAATTATTATTAATTCCAAAACTAGAAAAAGACAAAATAATATTACCACTGTTTTTAGGAACAGAAGAAAAAATTGCAAAACAGGAGATTATAACTGCTAAAAAAACCAAGAAAATTTTAGACAAAACCCATTGCAAAAAAATAATTTTGAGTAAAGAATTGCAAGAAAAAGAGATTTTTTGTAATCAACTATATACATACGGATTTGAAATAAATAATGGAAGATGGCTTTTTAAAGTGTTAGCATTTGATGCAATAAATTACGCTGTTAAAAAGAACAAAATGACAGCAGAAAAGATAAAAATATCAATATTAGTCAATGAAATAGACGATATTGTTTTAGAAACAATAAATCAAATAATAAAAAAATATAAGAACATAAATATAGTTACAAATCATATGGAAAAATTCAAAAAACTAGAAGAACAAATTTTAGAAGAATATGGAATAATGATTACCGTAAACAATAATAAGAAAAAAAGTTTAACAAAATCAGATATAATATTAAATATAGATTTTCCAAATGAATTAATTAACAAATATAGAATTGCTGAAAAAGCAAATATAATTAATATAAGAGGAAATGTAAGAATTAAGCAAAAAAGATTTGAGGGTAAAATATATAATGATTACGAAATTAGATATGAAAATCTAGAAGAATTTGATTTTGACAAAGAAAATATATATTATAAGAAAAATATTTATGAAGCCTATATATATAAACAACAACCAATTGAGAACATTATGAATAAAATTAGAAAAGATAAAGTGAAAATAGTTGAATTAAATTAGATTTTATAATATAATGTAGATGTTAAATTTTAAATTGGCAAGGAGGTACTAAAATGCCAAGTGATAATAATAGAAGAAATAGAGAACATGATAGTGAACAGACAAGAAAATATAGACCACAAAATAGAAGAAAGAAAACTGGAAAAAGAAGTACTAATAATGAGCAAACAAAAAGAGTACCAACAGGTAAAAGACCACTACCTAAAAAAGGCAATGTAACAAATGGTAAAAAAGGAAATAGCAAAAAAGATAAAAAGGATAAATTTAGTACAAGACATCCTAAATTAATGATGTTTATAAAAATAATGATTATTTTATTCTTATTATTATGTGTTATTGGAGCTGGAGTAGTTGCAGGAATATTCTTTGGATTATTTGGAGACGATTTTGAAATAACAAAAGAAGAACTTCAAATAGGAGTTTCAAACTCAGTCGTAGTTGATTCAAATGGTGCAGTACTTGCAAACTTGAGCGGAGATGAAAAAAGAAAAATAATATCTCTTGAAGATATGGCAGAATATCTACCAAAAGCATATGTAGCGATAGAAGATGAGAGATTTTATGAGCATAATGGAGTAGATATAAAAAGAACAGCAGGAGCAATCCTAAACACAATATTTAGAGGAAGTTCAAGCTATGGAGGAAGTACAATTACTCAACAATTAGTAAAAAATATAACTGAAGACGACGAGTCAGAAGGATTAGCAGGAATTTTTAGAAAAATAAGAGAATGGGCAAAAGCATATCAAGTTGAGAGAATGATATCAAAAGACCAAATTCTAGAGTTATACCTAAACATTTTATTTGTTGGTGGAGAAGGAAACTTGCATGGTGTTGAACTTGGAGCAGAATATTATTTTAATAAATCTGCAAAAGATTTAACATTAGCAGAATGTGCATATATGGCAGGAATAAACAGTTCACCTATGTCATACAATCCTTTTGATGAATCAACAGACAATACAGAAAAAATAAAAGACAAAACAAAAACAGTTTTAAACAAGATGAAAGAATTAGGATATATAAATAGTGATGAAGAATATAATGCAGCAATTGCAGAAGTAGATAATGGACTAAACTTCCAAAAAGGTAAAATTTCAAGTGGTAGTGATTATTCATATCACACAGATGCAGTATTAGACCAAGTAATAAATCAAGTAATGGAAGAAAGAGGAGTATCAAGACAAATAGCAGAAAACTATGTATATAGTAGTGGATTAACTATTTATTCAACAGTTGATACAAATGTTCAAACTAGACTAGAAGAAGAATATGCAAAAGAGAAATATATAAAATCAGGAAGAGATAAAGACAAAGATGGAAACTTAATAAATGAACATACACAATCAGGAATGGCAGTTATAGACTATAAAACAGGATATGTAGTAGGAGTAGCAGGAGGATTAGGAGAAAAAGAAGCATCTGGATGGAATAGAGCAACACAAATGAGAAGACAACAAGGGTCAGCTATAAAACCAATTGCAGATGTTGCACCAGCATTAGAAGAAGGAATAATTACACCAGCAACAGTATATGATGATGTAAAAACAAATTTTGGTGGAGATTATGAACCTAAAAATGAAGGCGATGATTATGATGGACTTATAAATATCAGACAATTTATTGCAGTATCACATAATGTTCCAGCATTAAAAATAATGAGAGAATTAACACCATCAAAATCATTAGAATATTTAAATAAAATGGGAATGACTTCTCTAACTAAAGAAGCGGATGATGTATTATCATTAGCAATTGGTGGAAGTAGCAATGGTTCAAGCCCATTAGAAATGGCAGCAGCATATGGAACAATTGCAAATGATGGAGTATATATTACACCAACTTTCTATACTAAAGTTGTAGACTCAAGTGGAAATACAGTATTAACACCAAAACAAGAAGAAACAAGAGTATTCTCAGAACAAACAGCATATTTAGTAAAATCAATTACACAAGAGCCAGTAACAGCAAGTAATGGTACTGCTAAATATTGTGCGATATCAGGAATAGATGTTGCAGCAAAAACTGGAACAACAGATGATAGTTATGATAGATGGCTTTGTGGATTTACACCATATTATGCAACAGCAACCTGGTTTGGATATGATAGAAATGAAGAAGTAAGAGGATTTACTCAAAACCCAGCAGGACAAATTTGGGATGCAGTTATGACAGACATTCATAAAAGATTAGAAAGTGCGTCATTTACAAAACCAAGTGGAATAGTAGAACAAACAGTATGTAGAAGAACAGGATGTTTAGCATCAACAGGATGTACAGAAACATACAAAGAAGTATTTGCATCAAACAATTTACCAGAAAAATGTCAAGGACATGGAAGTCAACAAATATGTTCTGAATCTGGTAAAGTTGCAACAGCATATTGTTCACAATATTGTACAGTAACAACAAATTACTTTGGAGCAGTTATACCAAAAGAACAATTAAATCTATGGACACCAGTGGGTGGAAGAAAATCTAGTAGTGGAACAAAAATAAACGAAGTTTGTACATTGCATACAGAACCAAAAGCAGAAGAAAAACCACCAGAAAATACAACAAATACTTCAAACACATCAAATACCAATACAACAAACAATACAACAAACACTAACCCACCAAGCGACAATACAAGTAACACAGATAATACAACAAATACCAACCCACCAACTAACAACACAGATAACACTACAAACACAAATTAATGTTGCAAACCACAATTTAAAATGAGGAAAGGGATGAAATTAATTGGATTTATATTTTTATAATACTCTAACTAGACAAAAAGACAAATTTATACCAATTGATGAAAATGAGATAAGGATTTATTCTTGTGGACCAACAGTATACAAAGATGCAACAATAGGAAATATGAGAACAAATATATTTCAAGATGTATTAAGAAGAGTTTTGAGATATAATGGATACAAAATAAAACATGCAATGAATATAACAGATGTTGGACACTTAGTATCAGATGGCGATGAAGGTGAAGACAAAATGATAAAATCTGCAAAAGAAGAACACAAAACACCTTTAGAAATTGCCGAACACTATACAAAACTATTCTTTCAAGATTTAAAAGACTTAAATATAGAAACACCTGAAATAATTTGTAAAGCAACAGACCATATACCAGAAATGTTAGAATATGTTAAGAAATTAGTAGAGAATGGATATGCATATGAAACATCAACAGCGATATATTTTGATATATCAAAATTAGACAAATATCCAATACTATCAAATTTAGATATAGAAGAGCAAAAAGCAGGAGCAAGAGTAGATGTAGACCCGGAAAAGAGAAATCCATACGACTTTGCTTTATGGATAAAAGCACCAGAAAACCATTTAATGAAATGGGATAGCCCATGGGGACCAAGTTACCCAGGTTGGCATATCGAATGTAGTGCAATGGGACAAAAATATCTAGGAGAGCAATTTGATATACACACAGGAGGAATAGATTTAATACCAACACATCATGAAAATGAAATTGCACAAAGTAAAGGAGCATGCGGAAAAATACCAGCAAATTATTGGATACATGGAGAGTATCTACTAATTGATGGTGGAAAAATGTCAAAAAGCTTAGGAAATGTATATTTAATAAAAGATATAAAAGATAGAGGTTATGACCCAATTGTATATAAACTTTTATGCTATTCATGTAGTTATAGAATAAAATTGAACTTTACATGGGAAGGTATGGAAGCAACATCAAAATCTTTAGATAGACTAAGAAATGGATATAAAATACATAGAGAAGGAAAAGAAAAATTAGACGAAGAAGATAGAAAAAAATTAGAAGAAATAGAGCATAATTTCCATGAAGCAATAAATGATGATATGAATATGCCACTTGCTATGTCGTATGTATGGGAAGCAGTAAGATATAGTAAAAAATCTCAAGAAGTTGCAGATTTACTATTAAAATTTGATACAGTTCTAGGATTAAAAATAGATAAAGAACCTGAACAAGAAGATATTGAAATCCCTCAAGATGTATTAGCTTTAATGGAACAAAGAAAACAAGCAAGACAGGAAAAAAATTGGGCTGAATCTGATAGATTAAGAGATTTAATCAAAGAAAAAGGTTATGAAGTAAAAGATACAAAGGACGGAATGAACATAAGCAAAATTTAAAAAAAGAAAGGAAGATGATAATTATGGCAATTTTATTACCAGGAGGAGCAGGATATATAGGAAGTCATACTGCAATTGAACTATTAAAGAAAGGATATGAAATAGTAATAATAGACAATTTTTCAAATAGCAATCCAAAAGTATTAGAAGCAATCAAAAAAATAACAGGAAAAGAATTCAAATTCTATGAAATGAATTACATGGATAGAGAAAAACTAGAAAAAGTATTTGAAGAAAACAAAATAGATGCAGTTATAAACTTTGCAGGATATAAAGCAGTAGGAGAATCAGTACAAAAACCAATTGAATATTATACAAATAATATTTCAGGAGCATTAGTAGTATTAGATACAATGAGAAAATATGGATGTAAAAAATTCATATTTAGTTCTTCTGCAACAGTATATGGAGACCCAGAAACAATACCACTAACAGAAGAATGTAGAACAGGAGGAACAACAAATCCATATGGTACTACAAAACTATTTATTGAACAAATCTTAAAAGATATCTATAAATCAGATAACACATGGGATATATGTATATTAAGATATTTCAATCCAGTAGGAGCACATGAAAGTGGACTAATTGGAGAAGAACCACAAGGAATACCAAACAACCTAATGCCATATATTGTTAGAGTTGCAAATGGAGAATTAAAAGAATTATCAGTATTTGGTAATGATTATGACACCCCAGATGGAACAGGAGTTAGAGACTATATCCACGTAGTAGATTTAGCTAAAGGACATATTAAAGCACTAGAAAAGATTGATAAAGAAGAACAAGGATTATATATATATAACTTAGGAACTGGAACAGGATATAGTGTTTTAGATATGGTAAAAGCATTCGAGAAAGCAACAGGAAAAGAAGTTGCATATAAAATTGCACCAAGAAGACCTGGAGATATTGCAACATGTTATGCAGACCCTAAAAAGGCTAAAGAGGAATTAGGATGGGGTGCAGAAAAGAATTTAGAAGATATGTGCAAAGATTCTTGGAACTATATTATAAATAGAAATAAATAATTTATGTATTAATATATTACACAAAATTGTTTCAAAAATATTTTATATTTAAAAAACACCAAATAAAATTTGGAGGATTTGATGGAAGAAAAAATAAAAATTATAAAAAAATTGATTTTGGAAAATGTGGATTGTGATGCAATAGTTCTATTTGGAAGTTATGCAAGAGGAACACAAAATGCAGAAAGTGATATAGATATAGCTATAAAGCCAAATACAAATATAAGCAAGAAACAAATCTTTTACTTATCACAAGACCTTGAAGAAAAAATAAAAACAGAAGTAGATTTAATAAATTTAGATGATATAAATGATAGTTTTAGATATGAAATATTAATAAATGGAAAAACTATTTATTGCAAAGATGAGTTTAAATTTGAATTATACAAATTAGATATGTATAGAGAATATCTTGAACTTAATGAAAGTAGACAAATAATTATAGATAGAATAAAAAAAGGAGATTCAATCTATGGAGAACAAAGCAGTAATAATAAATAAATTAGAAAGTATTGAAAGATGCATAAATAGAATAAGAGAAGAATATGAAGGCAATCCAGAAAATTTAGAAGATTATAGAAGAAATGATGCTATAGTTTTAAATTTGCAAAGAGCTTGTGAAAGTGTAACAGATATTGCAATGTATGTAATTTCTACAAGAAAATTAGGGATTCCTCAAACTAAAAAAGAAGCATTGGATTTGTTAAAAAGTGCTAATCTGATTTCAGATGAGTTATGTAAAAATATGAAGGGAATGGTTGGTTTTCGAAATATTGCTATTCATGAGTATAAGCAAATTGATGAAGAGATATTACAAGATGTTATTGAAAATCATTTGGATGATTTAACTGATTTTGCAAGACAGATGCTAAAAATATAAGGAAGGAACGAAGTTAGATGATACAATTTAAGAAAGAAATTGCTAAAGAAATTTCAAAAGCAACAGAAATTGAACAAAATGAAATAGAAGGATATATTGAAATCCCAAAAGACCAAAATAATGGAGACTATGCATTTCCATGTTTTAGACTTGCAAAAACTTTAAAAAAAGCACCACAAGCCATAGCAGAAGAAATAAAAGAAAAAATAGAAATTGATAATAATATAATTGAAAAAATTGAAGTCTTAGGTGGATATATAAATTTCTATATTAATAAAAGGTTACTTGCAAAAGAAGTATTAGAAGAAATAGCAAATAAAGAAGAATATGGAAAATCAGAAATAGGAAAAGGAAAAAATATAATAGTAGAGTATTCATCTCCTAATATTGCAAAACCATTTCACATAGGACATCTAAGAACAACTTTGATTGGAAATTCTTTATATAGAATATATAAATATTTAGGATATAATACAACAGGAATAAATCATTTAGGAGATTATGGCACACAATTTGGAAAAATGATAGAAGCATATAAAATGTGGGGAGAAGAATATGATTTAACTGTTGACCCAATTAATAAATTGATGGACATGTATGTAAGGATTAATGACCTTTGTAAAGAAGATGAAAACGTACTTGAAAGATGTAGAGAAAATTTCAGACTATTAGAAGCAGGAGATAAATACTGCACCGATTTATGGAATAAATTTAAAGACGTAAGTATGGTTGAATTTGATAAAATTTACGATATATTAAACGTAAAATTTGATTCATATAATGGAGAAGCATTTTATTCAGATAAAATAGATGAAGTAATACAAAAACTTGAAGAAAAAGGAGTATTAGTAGAATCAGAAGGAGCAAAAATAGTAGATTTAACAGATGTAGGAATAAAAACACCTTGTATAGTACAAAAAGCAAATGGTTCATCAATATATGCAACAAGAGATTTAGCAGCAATAATGTATAGAGCAAAAACATATGATTTTGATAAATGCTTGTATGTAGTAGCATATGAACAAAATCTTCATTTTAAGCAAATATTTGCAGTAGCAAAATACCTAGTAGATGAAAAATATGTAAAAGGACTAGAACATGTATCATATGGAATGGTGGCTTTGCCAAGTGGTAAAATGTCAACAAGACTTGGAAATGTGGTAAAAATAGAAGAATT
>CAWVDV010000047.1:0-3409 GCA_963928115.1 Bacillota bacterium
AAACACACCATTCATAAGTATTTTTTCCTATAACTGCAATTCGTTTATTTAAAAAGCCTTTTTCAATTAGACTTGTCCCTAAATGAACAACATCATTTTTAAACTCAGCATATGTAACTGAATAAATTTTTCCTTCTTTATCTTTTCTTTTAAAAGCAGTTCTAGAACGATAAATATCTCCAGAACGATATAACATGTCTTTAAAATTAGTAACTTCTTCTGTTTTATGATATTTTTTCTTCAATTGCTCTGCAACTGGTTGTTCATTTTTTTTCATTTAAAAACCCTCCAATCATCTTTTTGTATACTTTTTCATTCTAGAAGATTAATTATAAAATATTATGAAATTACGAATGCGAATGGAAATATATTAGAAATTCTTAAATTATTAAATAGGAGAATCTCAAACTCGCTTTGAGAGGTGCCTATTTAATAATTTTAGAATTTATTTATATTGTAATGTTAGCCGAGTAATAAATAATATTTTATAATTAATCTTCTTAAGTAGTTACTCATATCTGTAAAAACTAAAATTTACATCCTTCCTTAAAGTAACATTACCATTAATATCAATAGAACCTTCATCTGAAGATAGTGGAACATCAATAAACACTGTACATTTATATTTTTCATCTTGATTATTTGTAACAAAAACATCAAAAGAAAAACTACAACTAATATCCTCTAAAGGAACTGCACATCTACTTAATAGAGTACCATCATATGTAATTGGAGTTGATGTATCAGTAATTGTATAATCAGTTTTAATATTAGAATTTAGATAACTAAGTGTAATAGGATTTGCTAAATTATTATATAAAACAGGAGTAGATAAATCTGTCGAATCCTCTGAAGTTATAGAAAAATCTAATTTATCTTCAATTTTATTTTCATCATTTAATTCGCTTTTTGCAAAGTTATTAATGCTTTTAAAATAAAGTGAAGGTTCTCCGCTAGAGGGAGGTGTTGTAAAATTAATATTTTCAATTGTAACATTTTTTAATGTATTTTTTGAAGTTTTTTCTTCTTGAGGTGAGTCTATAAAAAATGCAATATCAGTGTATTGGTAAATATTTTCTAAAGTATAATTTGTTGTTGATATATTTTTATTTTTTGCATTACAATTACTAAAGAAAACTATTTGATTGATGTTAAAAATAGTTTCATTATTTTTATTTGCAAATGGCAAAATAGATTTTTCAAAATTAGTTTTTAATACTATTCTTGAAAGTACTAAAAATGCTAAAAATATTACTAATAAAAATAGTGCTAAAGTAATAATACTTAAAATTTTTTTCTTTTTATCCATAACAAACCTCACAAAAAATAATTGTAAAATATTTGCATTATATAGTAATAATATTATAAAAATCAAATAAAATCAATACCTGAATTAAAGGTCAATACAAAAACAAAAATTACCAAGAACAAAACTTTAAAAAAGCAAAAAAGTAAATTGACAAAAAAACAAGGAAAAGGTAAAATAGTGTTAGGTGATTATAATGAGAGCAAAAGATAAAAAAAGAAAGTATATATTTTTTACCTTAAGAAATATAATTATTTTTTCAATAGTTGTTATTAGTATATTCTATATAATCATTTTTTATCACTATTATTTTGGAGAAAGCGTAGTATATGCAACAGAAGTAAGTTCTCCTGTCGAGGAATTAACTTTGAGCAAAGCTGAAAGAATAGATATAGATTCATATATAGAAAACAATAGCAAAGAAGGAGTAAAAGAAGAATATACAGTAGAAGAAGTAGAACTAGAATTTATTACAAAATATAAGAATAATGCAAGTTTACCTAAAGGTACGTTACAAGTAACTCAAGAAGGTAGAAAAGGAAAACAGCAAATTACAACTAAAAAGACTTATGAAAATGACCAACTAATAGGTGAAGAACAAGTTTCTGCAAAAATTACTAAAGCAGCTGTTAATAAGATAGTAGAAGTCGGAACAGGTATTGGAAGAGCAAGTAATTATGAAGTCAAAGTAGGAGATACAGTATATGTTACCTCTGATAGATTATCTGTTATGGTAGAGCCAAGCGAACAATCACAAAAAATTGCAACTTTATCTCAAAATGATGAATTAAAGGTTTTAGAGCTTCAAGGTGAATGGTATAGGATTAGGTCAGGTAGTACAGTTGGATATGTGAAAAAAGAAGCTACAACTTATAGAAATTATGCTCAAGAAGAAGCTGAGAATAATTCTTCAAATATAAATACTTCTACAAGTCAAAAAAGTAAATCAGAATTGTTGTCAACTCTAAGTTTTGGAATGGCATTAAATAAACCTAGTGGATTAACATTAGAACAGTTTAAGACAGTACTATCAGATAGCAAAGATAAGAATAAAATCTTTGAACAAAATGCAGAATATTTTTATTATATTGAAAAAGAATATAATATAAATGGAGTATTTGTAGCAGCAGTTGGTATACATGAAAGTGCTTGGGGAACATCAAAAATTGCCCAAGAAAAATATAATTTATTTGGATATGGAGCATATGATTCAAATCCATATAATGGTGCATATACATTTTCAGATTATTCAGAATGTATAGACCTTCTTGCTAGAGTATTTGTAAAATATTATTTAAATCCAGCAGGTACAAGTATTTATGGTGGAGAAACAGCATCTGGAAAATATTATAATGGGCCAACTTTAATTGGAATTAATCAAAAATATGCAACAGATAAAAACTGGGCAAATAGTGTTTATACAACTATGAAATATTTATATAATAAATTATAAAAAATTCTTGCTATTTTACAATTTTTATTGTATGATATAATAGCAAGAATAAAGAATAGTAAGATTTACCAATTTTTAAAACATAATTTGCTAAAAACTTAGAAAGGAATGGATTTGAAGATGAAGAAATATTTGATAGCTACAATTATGATAATACTACTAATAATTTCAGTATTTGGAGCAAATATGGTGTATGCAGCAGAAGAAAATAATGTAGTAGTAGAAAATGAAACAACTGATAGAGCAATTGATGAAGAAACAGAAAGTCAATTAGTAGAATTAAAAGAAAATGTAGCAAATTCATTAGAGGACTATAAAGAAAAATATGGTTCAGATGTATATGGAACAGTAGCTTACATATTAAATTTAGTACGTATTTATAGTATTCCATTATGTTTTTTAGGAATTGCAATTGGAGCTATACACCAATATGTAATAGGTGTTAGAAAACTAGATACATTAGAAAAAGGTATGGCGTTAATTGTAACCTTTGTAACAATTTTAATTATATGCCAAATATTACCACTTGCATTTGCAGTGTTCGTAAAATTTGGAAGGGGGTAACAAATGAAAGTCTTATTTGCTGTAAGTAATGAAGAGATATCAGAATCAATTGTAAAAAAATATCAAAAACAATATAAACAAATAAT
>CAWVDV010000048.1:0-10727 GCA_963928115.1 Bacillota bacterium
AAAGAGTATTGAAAATAAAAAGTTGCAAATTGAACAAATTAAAAATGATAACTTCAATTTACAAGAAACTATAAAAGAAACAAAACAAAAAATTGAGAACATCAAAGAAGAAGTTAAAAATAGTGGAAATAAAATAGAAGAATTGAAAAATGATAGACAAGATAAGAATAAAAAATTATCAGAACAAGAAGATGAAATTTCTGAAAAGTTCAAAGTTATAGAAGATTTAAAATCTCAAATTGTTAAAATTGATGTGAAAAAGACTAAATTAGAGGAAGATATACAATCAATTATTAACAAAATGTGGGAAGAATATGAATTAACACCAAATAATATAACTGAAGAGTATAAAAAGCCTGAAAATGTTGCATTAACGCAGAAAAGAGTAAATAGTTTAAGGTCAGATATACGTAATTTAGGAAGTATTAATATAGATTCAATTGAAGAATACAAAAATACTAAAGAAAGATATGACTTTATGTGTGAACAAAGAGTAGACTTAGAAAATACAATGGCAAAATTGAGAAAGATGATTCAAGAAATGACAACAACTATGAAACAACAGTTTAAAGAACAATTTGAGTTAATTAACAAGAATTTTGCAGAAGTATTTAAAGAGTTGTTTGGTGGAGGAAATGCATCTTTGAAACTTGAGGATGAAGAAAATATTTTGGATTGTGGAATTGAAATAACTGTACAACCACCAGGAAAGAAATTACAAAATATGATGTTATTATCAGGTGGAGAAAAGGCGTTTACTGCAATTGCTTTGTTGTTTGCAATATTAAAAATCAATCCAGCACCTTTCTGTGTTTTAGATGAGATTGAAGCAGCTTTAGATGATGTTAATGTTTATAGATTTGCAGAGTATTTGAAGAAATTCTCTAAAGATACTCAATTTCTAGTTATTACTCATAGAAAGGGTACTATGGAGGCAGCTGATACTGTTTATGGTGTTACTATGGAGGAAAGTGGAATTTCAAAATTGTTATCTATGAAATTGGCAAAAAATTAAAAATTAGCAAGTAGGTATTTCTCAAAGATAAGTTTGAGATTTCCTACTTGCTAATTAAAAAAATTTATAATATTATTTAAAAATTAGTCTTTTGGATGTGTTGGACTAAGTAAGTCATCTATAGAAACACCTAGTGCTTTACTTAATTTAACTAAAGTAATAACACTAACACCTTGTTCTATTCTTTCACTTTCTAAGTTACCTATAAGAGCTGTACAAACGTCAACTGCTTCGGCTAGATTTTCTTGTGTCATTTTTCCCGTTTTTAAGTTATACAATTTTCTGTAATACTTAACATTTTTTCCTAATGTTTTAAATAATTTTTTTGCATCTACATTTTTCATCTTAATCATTCCTTTATTATCCTATTTGTAAATATATAAAATATTTTCTAATTTTATGACAAAAATATCAATAGACCATAAGTGTAAAAACATCATCTCAGATGTCAAAAAATGTCGAAAACATACATATTACACCATATATGGATACATAAAATATCTTTTATAGTATTAGTTTGTGTGGAAATTATAATTTTATTCAATTGTACGAAAATATTATATTTAATATTTTCAAAAAAGTAATTAAAAACTATTGTATTTTATGGAAAAATATGGTAATATATTCGTATACAAAATCTTTTATTTTTATTCAAATTTTTAATCTGAATTTTCAAAAAATTAAAAAGTGAGAAAAATAACGAAAAGAGGTGAAAGACAAAGAAAAGTAGATTTAAAGCAAATAATTTACTACAAAATAAATATTGATTTTATAGTGCGATAATATTAAAATAAGAAGGAGGGGAAAGTATTGCAGTATTATATGAGTGAAGATTATTCATATTTAGTAGTTTACTTAAATAGAAAAACTATATGGAAATTAAATGATGTAAGCGAGGAATATGAAACAAATTTAAAAAACAAATCTAAACATCACAAACATGATAAGTTATTTAGGAAAATATTAAATGATGAAGAAGAAATAGTAAAACTAATAAACGAAGAATTAGATCCAGAAGAAAAGATAAAAGTGGGAAATATAGAAAAATATGAAACAAAGTATATAACAAAATTATATGAGGAAAGAGAAAGTGATATAGTATATAAATTAAAAGATAAAGAAGTATTCTTTTTAATAGAAGAACAAACAAAAGTAGATATGAAAATGGCAGAAAGAGTAGCAGAATATACTGTAGCAATAATGAATTCAAGAAGAGGATTAAAAGATAAGCCAACAGCAACAGTAGTACCAATAGTAATATATGCAGGGAGAGCAAGATGGACAGCGAAAAAAGATTTAATAGAAACACAAGAGGAATTTAGACATTATAAAGGGAGTAGTTTGTTTTTAAGGTATAATTTAGTAGATATAAGAAATGTGGAAGAAGCAATAAGAAGGGGAACAGCGATAGCAAGGATGTCAGTAATAGAAAAATTAAATACAACGGAAGAAGTAATGGAAGCAATAGATAAATTTGCGGATAATTTAGAGACTGAAAAAGAAATAAAAGAGTTTGCAGAAGAAGTTGAGTACATACTGGAAGATAAACTAGTAGAAGAAAAATTAGAAAAAGTAAAAGAAATAATATTAAATAAAAGAAAGGGAGATGATATTATGTCACATGTACATGAAGTATTAAGAAGAGATGCTGAAAGAGAAAGAAAAAAAATACTACAAGAAGGTAGGATTGAAGGAGCTAAAGAAAGTTTAATGGCTGTGGCTAAGAAGATGTTGATGGAGAAAGTAGATGTAGAATTCATATCAAAAATAACAGGGTTAAAAAAAGAAGAATTTGTAAAATAAAAGATGTGAAAAAATTGGTATAATTAGAAAAATTTAACTATACCAATAATTATCAACAAAATCCCAGATATAATAGACCAAATAGATTGGGGGAATTTGCTAAAACGATTAAGAGCAGAGCCGAGTAAGTTTCCTAAACTAATAAAAAGTAATTGAAAAATACTAACAATTAAAGGGAAAATGATTGAGTGAATTCCTAAAATTCCACTACTTATACCAATTGCAAAACTATCAAGAGAAAGAGCTACACCTAAAAATAAAGCCTCTTTTCCATCAATTGAATTTGATTTATCTAAATCAGAAGAAATAGGGTCTTTTATAATTTGTATTGTAATTCCTAAAAACTTAATAAAAAAACGATAAATTTTTGGTTCTGAAAATACTTCATCACAGACTGGATTTTTAGTATCTTTTTTAAAACTCTGAAAACAAACAAATCCACCAAGAAAAATTAGTAAACAACAACCTATGTAATTTGCAATATTATCAGGTAATAAATCTTTTAAAAAGTCACCAAAATATACAGCAAAAAATGATACAATAAATGAAATGACAAATAAAATTAGTTTTGCTGAATTTGAAATTTTTGTATTCCTTATACCATAAGTAATTCCAATTCCAAAAGAGTCTATACTACTCGAAATAGCTAAAAATAACATGATGTTTCCTCCTCTATATATAATATGAATCACATAAATTTTTGATATTTATAAAATGTACTATGCATAAAAAAATATTTCCTACATATATTTGAATAAATCAAACCAATACAAAGGAGAGAAAATTATGTGGGAAACATTAAGAAAAGAAGAAGTATTACAAAAGCTAAAAACAGACAAAAGAGGTGGACTAGCCAAACAAGAGGTAGAAAATAGGCAGAAGGAATATGGAAAAAACAAACTAAAAGAAAAGCCAAAAGAAACAATTTTGGTACGATTTATCAAGCAATTCAATGACTTCATGATAATTATACTAATAATTGCATCAATAATATCAGCAGGAGTCTCATATATGCAAGGCGAAAATGACTACATTGATTCAATAATAATAATTGCAATAGTTGTATTAAATGCAATTATGGGAGTAATACAAGAAACAAAGGCAGAAAAGTCAATAGAAGCAATGCAAAAGATGACACCAAGAAAATCAAAAGTAATAAGGGAAGGAAAAACAGAAGAAATAAATGCAGAAGATTTAGTGCCAGGGGATATTGTAATATTAGAGGCAGGAAGCTATGTCCCAGCAGATAGCAGAATAATAGAAGCTCACAATCTAAAAATAGAAGAATCAAGTTTAACAGGAGAAACTGAAGCAGTAACAAAAGATGCAGAAATGATTTGTAAGAAAGATGTTTCACTAGGTGATAGATTAAATATGGCATATATGTCTACAATAATCGTAAATGGACATGGGACAGCGATAGTAACAGATATAGGAATGAATACAAAAGTTGGACAAATTGCCAATATGATAATAGAAAATGAATCTCCAGAAACACCAATTCAAAAAAAATTAGGACAAGTAGGAAAAACTTTAGGTATAGTATGTTTGATAATTTGTTTTGCGATTTTCCTAATTGGACTTATCAAAAATATTGAACCAATGGAAATGTTTATGACTGCAGTAGGCTTAGCAGTTGCAGCAATTCCAGAAGGTTTACCTGCAATAGTAACAATAGTTTTATCAATTGGTGTAACTAAAATGGCAAAAAAGAATAGTATTATTCGTAAATTGCCAGCAGTAGAGACTTTAGGTAGTAGTAATGTTATATGTTCTGATAAAACTGGAACTTTGACACAAAATAAGATGAAAATTGTAGAGATAAATAGCAAGAATCAGGATTTTGCAGCAGAACTAAGTTGTATGTGTACAGATTGTGATGTGAATATAGAAGATGGAAAAACAAATGTGCAAGGAGAACCAACAGAAGCAGCTTTAGTAAATTATGCATTAGAGACTGGAAAAAATAAAAATATGTTATATCAAGAAATGCCAAGAATTAATGAGATACCATTTGATTCGAATAGAAAAATGATGACAACAATTCATAAAATGGGAAACAAATATCGAATTATCACAAAAGGAGCACCAGATGTATTGTTAGAAAGATGTAGTAAAGAAATTGGAAACAATAGGTTTTCAAAAATAAGGATACAAAATCAAAATTTAGAAATGGCTAAAAAGGCTTTAAGAGTAATAGCAGTTGCTTATAAAGATATAGATGTATTGCCAAATAGGATTGATACTTGGGCAATTGAAAATGATTTAACTTTTGTAGGACTCTTAGGAATGATTGACCCTCCAAGAGAAGGTGTAAAAGAGGCAGTAAAAACTTGTAAAAAAGCAGGAATAAAAACAGTAATGATAACTGGTGACCATATTGCAACAGCAACAGCTATTGCAAAAGAGTTAAATATTCTAGGAAAATATGATAAAGCAATGACAGGACAAGAATTAGAAAAGATGTCACAAAAGCAGTTAGAAGAAAATATTAAAGAATACTCAGTATTTGCAAGAGTAACTCCAGAGCATAAAGTTAGAATTGTTAAGGCGTGGCAAAAAAGAGGGGCAGTTGTTGCAATGACAGGTGATGGAGTAAACGACAGTCCTGCTTTGAAAAATGCGGATATTGGAATAGCTATGGGAAAGAACGGAACAGATGTAGCTAAAAATGCAGCTGATATGATTTTAGCTGATGATAATTTTGTGACAATTGTAGAAGCGGTAAAACAGGGAAGAAATATTTATGCAAATATTAAAAAAGCTATACATTTCTTAATTGCAACCAATATCGGAGAAATTGTAACAATTTTTGTAGGATTACTACTAGGATTAAAATCTCCATTACTTGCAATACAATTATTATGGGTTAATTTAGTTACAGATTCATTGCCAGCAATAGCTCTAGGACTAGAGCCTGCAGAAAAAGACATCATGAATAAACAACCAGTAAACAGTAGAAAAAGTATTTTTGCAGATGGATTATGGAATAAGATTGTGGTAGAAGGTATTATGATAGGAATGTTAACACTTCTTGCATTTAGTATAGGAAATAAATATTTTGGCCTAGAAGTAGGAAGAACTATGGCTTTTATATCAATTGGAATACTAGAACTTGTCCACAGTTTTAACGTAAAAAGTGAAAAGTCAATATTAAAAACAGGATTATTTGAGAATAAGTTTTTGGTTGGAAGTTTTGTTTTAGGTATTTTTGTTCAAGTAATTGTTGTTTTGATACCACAATTAGCAGAAATATTTAAATTAGTTCCATTAAGCGGATTGCAATGGGGGATTACTTTATTGATTTCTATTTTACCAGTGCCTATTATGGAAATACAGAAGTTTTTTGACAGAAGAATTAAAAAAGAGAGTATGGTAATAAAGGAAAATATATCTATTAATAATGTGTAATTAAATGTCTAAAAATGTGATATAGCACACTAAAAACATTCTAAAAATGTGATAAAACATACTTGAAAACAATCTAAAAATGTGATAAAATACTATTAGGAGGTAAAGGTTGAAAAATAATTACAATTTTGGCGTCGTCAAACTTCATTGGAAATTTAATCAACGTACAAAAAGTACGCCTCATAAATTTCCAATTTGTTTTCCTAGCCAAAATTTAATTCTTTTCCAACCAAATTTGTGCCTTAGGAAGGAATGAGATTTAATATGGAGAGATTAAAAAGAAAAATTGATGATTTTCTTATCAATTGGAAAAATAGTAGCTCAAAATTACCTTTAATAGTAAAAGGTGCAAGGCAAATAGGAAAAACAAATGCAATTAGAAATTTTGGAAACAATAATTATAAAACTTTTATTGAAATAAATTTTGCGCTTCAACCACAATTTAAAACAATATTCGAAGAAGGATTTGAAGTTGACAATATAATAAAAAACATAACACTAAAGATGCCAGAGCTTGAGTTAAACGAACATAATACATTAATATTTTTTGATGAAATACAAGACTGCATAAGTACAGCAACTTCATTAAAGGCTTTTAGAGAAGATGGTAGATATGATGTTATTTGTTCAGGTTCTCTAATGGGGATTAACTATAAAGAAATTGAATCAAATAGTGTTGGGAATAAAGAAGATTATATTATGAAATCTTTAGATTTTGAAGAATTCTTATGGGCTAAAGGATATAGTAATGAGCAGATTGATGACTTATATAAACATATGTTAGATTTAAAACCATTAACTGATATGCAATATAATGTTATGATGTCTAATTTTAAGGAATACATGATAGTAGGAGGAATGCCAGCAATAGTAAGTAAATTTGTTGAAAATAAGAATTTTAGTGGAATTTTAAGAATGCAACAGCAAATTTTATTAGATTATGAAGAAGATATAACAAAATATGCAGGGGGATTAGATAAAACAAAGATATTAAATTGTTATAGAAAAATACCAGTATTTTTAGGTAATGAAAATAAAAAATTCCAAATATCAAAAATAGCAGATGGAGCGAGAAATAGAGAATATGTGGGAGTTGTTGAATGGCTTGCAAATGCTGGTATTGTGAATATTTCTTATGCAATGGAGCAAGCATCCCTTCCGTTAAAAGGGAACTACAATCCTGATAATTATAGACTATATTTTGCAGATACTGGATTATTAATAGGCTCATTAGATGAAGAAGTTCAAGAAGATTTAAGAAATAATGAAAATATGAATACTTATAAAGGTGCTTTGTATGAAAATATAGTAAGTGATATGCTAGTAAAAGAAGGGTACAATTTATATTTTTATAAAGATGATAGCAAAAAAATTGAAATGGATTTTATGGTAAGGGATAAAAATTCTTTGATTCCTATTGAAGTAAAAGCAAATAACAATGCGACAATTTCGCTTAATAATTTGATAAAGAGTAATTTATATAAAGATATTAAGTATGGTATAAAATTATGCAATAAAAATATAGGGTTTAATGGGGAATTTTATACATTTCCTTACTTCTTGACATTCTTATTGAAGAGGTACTTGAAAGAAAAATAATATAAATAAAAAAACACTTGATTTTTACATGAAAATCTGATAAAATAGTTATGCTTTTAAGAAGTATAGCTATTTTTTAGAAGCAACAACTCTACTTACCATGCAAAACGCACAGGTAGGTTATAATCCATAGGGAGGTGAAAATAATGAACAAATACGAAAGTGTTATCATTGTTAATCCTAATGTTGATGAAGCTGGTTTAAAAGCTTTAGAGGAAAAATTTACAGGATTAATAAATGAAAATGGAAAAGTAGAATCTGTTGAAAACATGGGTAAAAAAAGATTAGCTTATGAAATCAAAAAATTCAAAGAAGGTACATATATGTTATTCAACTTTGAAGCAAAACCAGATTCTATAACAGAACTAGAAAGAGTATACAGAATTACTGATGATGTAATCAAATTCATCGTAGTAAAAAAATAATTTAAGTATATTCGAAACAAAAGACAGAAAAATTAAGAGTAAAAATATTAAATAAAGATAGGGGCCTTTATTTAAAGTAAAGAAAGGTGATAATTGATGAACAAAGTAATTTTAATGGGAAGACTAACAAGAGATCCAGAAACTAGGTATACACAAACAAACAATACCTTAGTATCATCTTTTAGTTTAGCAGTAAATAGAAGATTTGTAAGACAAGGAGAAGAAAGACAAGCAGATTTTATAAACATAGTTGCATGGAGCAAACTAGGAGAATTTTGTAGCAAATACTTTAAGAAAGGTCAACAAGTAGGAATCGTTGGAAGAATTCAAACAAGAACTTGGGATGATGACCAAGGAACTAAACATTATGTTACAGAAGTAGTTGCAGAAGAAGCATATTTTGCAGACAGCAAAAGAGATGGAGATGTAAGTAATAGTAATTTTGAAAATACTTTTGGAAACACAGCTCCAGGAAGTATGGGAGCAGATTTTGAAGTGTCTTCAAACGATGATTTACCATTCTAATAGTCAGGGGGGAAAATAGAAATGGCTGATAAAAAACAAAATAAAAGAAATAATAAAAATTATGATGAGGATTATAATCCAAGATTCAGAAAACAAAGAAAAAAAGTTTGTTTATTATGTAGTGATAAAAACTTTGTGTTAGATTACAAAAATCCAGAACAATTAAGAAAATTTGTTAATGATAAAGGAAAAATACTTCCAAGAAGAACAACTGGAGCATGTGCTAAACATCAAAGAGACATCACAACAGCAGTAAAAAGAGCAAGACATATTGCTATTTTACCATATACACAAAACTAATTAAAATATATGATAAAAAACCGTTGAGAAATCGACGGTTTTTATTGTATAAATATTTACAACAAAAAATGGTTATGATATAATCATCTATGACAGAACAAAAGAGGTGAAAAAATGAATCAAATTTTAAGTGTAGAAGATACAAAGAAAAAAAATAAAAAAGCAAGAAAGGATAAAATGCCAAGAAATAGTGGACCAATTGCAATAGAAAGCATATTAAAATTTTTTGCAATTGCGATATTAATATTTGGAGTATTTATGATTGGTAGTGGTTCATATTCAATGTATGTTAGTTCACAAGGAGATACATCAAATACAAAACCAACAATTCAAGTAGAAGAAAATGAAGATGGAACTCAAATAACGTTGAGAGTATTACATGATAAAGCATTAGCTAAAGTAACATATAGTTGGAATAGTGGCGAAGAAATAGAAGTACAGACTAATAACAGTAGACAAGTAGAACAAGTTATAGATGTTCCAACAGGAGATAATATACTTTCAATATATGCACAAGATACAAATGGACAAGAGACAAGTTATCAAAAGGCATATAGTTTAGAGGGAGATATAACAATAGATTTAGCATTAGATGGAAGCAATATAAAAGTAACAGCAACAGGAAAGAATGAATTGTCATATATGACATATCGTTGGGATGAAGATGAAGAACAAAGAGTTGATATTAATAATACAGAAATAGAACAAAGTATAGAAATACCAGAAGGTCAACATACATTAACAGTAATTGTAGTAGATGTTAATAATGCAACTCAAACAAAAACACAAGAAGTAAAAGGAGTAACAAAACCACATCTAGAAGTAACAGCAGATGGAACAGAAAACTTCTTAATTAGAGCATCAGACAATGAAGGAATAAAGAGAGTAGAATTTATAGTAAATGGAACTGATAAATATGCAATAAATTTAGATGAGGTATATTCAATTGAAGAAAGAAAAGAATTTGAATATTCTTATCCATTACAAGAAGGAGAAAATAGATTAGAAGTAACAGCTTATAATGAAAGTGGTGTAAGTGAAACAGTAAAAGTTTTGTTTAATAAATAAAATATGAAATAACAAGAAGCCTTCTACAAAAAGTAAGAGTAGAAGGCTTTAATCAAGAAAGAATATACTTAATAAATTCTATAATATGGTCATGGAGGAAATAATGGAATATAGCTTTTTAGAGATAATAATTTACTTTATCACATATTCTTTTTTAGGTTGGGTGATGGAATCCATATTTAGGTCTATAAGTGAGAGAAAAATAATAAATACAGGTTTTTTAAAAGGTCCTTTTTGTCCAATATATGGTGTAGGGGCTATAATAATGTTACTATTTTTGAAAAGATTTTCAGACAATTTAGTAGTATTATTTGTTGTATCAGTAGTTGTTTTAACTATATGGGAATATCTTGTAGGAATATTATTAGAAAAATTATTTCATACAAAATATTGGGATTATTCAAATAATAAGTTCAATTTTCAAGGACGAATATGTTTAATGAATTCAATATTTTGGGGGATTCTTGGAGTAGTATTTGTTAAATATATACACCCATTAATAGAAAGTTTAATTGAGAAGATTGATTTTAGAATATTAATTTTTGTATATAGTATTTTGAGTATAGTAATTTTAGTAGATG
>CAWVDV010000049.1:0-16973 GCA_963928115.1 Bacillota bacterium
CTTGTGCTTCTCTATGTGGTTGGCGATATTTACCTCCACTCCGGACTTTCACCGTTTAGTTAAACGACATGCCTGTCGCACTCCCAAAATGGACAAAATGTCTCATTAAGAAACGTCCCCAATGAGACATTATCTTAACATGTCTTTTTTATTTAGCCACCAGGTTACTAATAGTGTACTAATTACTGCAATAAATATCATTATTACAAATCCTATGCTATTGTGTTGAAATGGCAGTTCTACATTCATTCCCCAGAAGCTTGAAATCATTGTTGGTACTGCTAATATAATTGTTATTGAGGTTAAAAATTTCATTACTCCATTTAGGTTATTTGATATTATTGATGCATATGCATCCATTGTTCCATTTAGAATGTCTCTATATATTTGTGCCATTTCTATTGCCTGCCTATTTTCTATTATGGCATCTTCTAGTATTTCTTCATCTTCTTCATATAATTTTACAATTTTGCCTCTCATGGTTTTTTCCATGACAAGTTCATTTGATTTTAATGATGTTGTAAAATACACTAGACCTTTTTCTAAACTTAATAATTTTAAAAGTTCTTTATTTTTCATAGAGTTTTTTAATATATATTCTGCTATTTCTGTTTCTTTGTTAATTTTCTTTAGGTAATCTAAGTAATATGATGAATTTAAGTATAGTATTTGAAATATAAATCTTGTTTTTTTGTATGTTTGAAAATTTTTTATTTTCTTTTTTTCAAAATCATCTATTATTTTGTTTTTCTTTAAGCTAATTGTAACAAAAAAATCATCTCTTACTACTATCATTCCTAATGGCATTGTTGTGTATATATCATTATCATCACTTTTTTCAACTATTGGTACATCGACTACAAATAATATTGTATTGTCATCTTCTTCTTGGTCAATTCTGGCTTTTTCTTCATAGTCTAATGCGTCTCTTATGAAGCCCTCTTGTATGTTTATGTTTTCGCATACTTTTTTTATTTCGTTCTCGGACGGATTTACTAAGTTAATCCAGCTCCCTTTTTTAAATTCTTTTATTTCTTCTGTTTTATCTGTTTTAATATCAGTGTTATATATTTTTAGCAAATCCATCACCCCTTTTTTATTCTCCAATACTATTATTGTATTATTTTGTGGTGTTTTTGTCAATATTTTTTACAATTTTACATAAATTATAGGTTGGTTTTATTTATTTCAGGCAATCAATTTCGGTTACAATTCACATCCACTTTAATAGTTTTTATATTACAAAATGATATATTATTATAAAACTGCGAATTGTAATCAATTTTGTCCAAAATTTCCCAATAATTTTATTTAGTGATTGAAAATTTATCTTTTTTGTGTTAATATAGTGCGTATGAATGGAGTGTGTCGAAATGGATTTAAGAACAGTAGATAGTTATTTAAATCATAAACTTGATGAAAATAGTGATT
Source organism: Bacillota bacterium (assembly GCA_963928115.1). Classification (GTDB taxonomy): domain Bacteria; phylum Bacillota; class Clostridia; order TANB77; family CAG-508; genus CAG-269. The sequence continues at coordinate 1,432 of CAWVDV010000049.1, forward strand.
TTATTTTATTAACTTTTTATGAATTGAGAATTAAACTTGACCTTTCTAAAGCAGATACAAATGAGTTTTTAAATTTATCTGCTATACGTTTAAAAAATATTGGTTATAATGTTTATTTTACAGGTCAAGAGTATGAATATAATGAGAAACATCAAATAGTAAAAGACAATGAATTATTGGTAGCTATAAAAATATAAGCTACCTTTCTATTTTATTTGCAAATATTTTATTCATATATTCGTCTGGATAATTTTTATCTAAAAATGCATCAATATGACTTGTTGGTTGCATATTATATTTTCTTTCTTTTTGTCTTAATGCTGCCATAGATGATATTGTTATATTAAATATCATTAGTACTGCAACTCCAGCTGATACTATTTTTACTCCATTTTTTTGTATCATTGCTTCTATTTTTGGTATTATTGGTTCTATTAATGATATATATAATAATCCTGCAAATCCCCAATATGTGCAATGTATTAATGTTGTTCTTCCATTTATGTTTAATATCCAGTTAGAATAATCCCATGATACTGTTCCAAATATTTTTTCTTGTAGAAATGAAAATAGATATTCTACTGTTCCTCCTAATAACATTGATATTAAAAATATTTTCTTTTTATCTCTTGTTTTTATTTTTTGAAAAACTAGGTAATATATTACAATTCCCACTCCATATATTGGTGTAAATGGTCCATATATTACTCCTTGTCTTGATTCTATATGTCCTTCTTGTACTATTGCTACTATCATTTCTACTATGTATCCTATTATGCTTCCTATCATAAAAATTAGAAATATTTTATTGATTTCGTTTAGCTTATTATTTTTCATTTTACTCACATTCCCTTCTTATAGCATAAAAAATACAGTATATAGTTTTTCTATACTGTAAATATATCAATAATTTATTAATCTAATTTTTATTTTGTCTTAAAATATTCTTAAATTTTATTTTTCTATGGTCTTAATGCAGTTATTGGAACAACATAAATACCAGTATTAGGATCTTTATAAACTGATTGGCAAACACCCACTATTACACACATAAATTTAGGTTTTTTAACCATATTATTATAAAATATTTGTAAATTTCGTATTGCATTATCAACTTCATTATATCCTAGTTTTATCTCTGCTGCTGCATATTCTCCATCTTCAAACTCTAGAATAGAGTCTACTTCTATGCCACTTACATTATCTCTAAAATGATATAATTTTCCATCTAAATAATCCATATATACTCTTAAATCTCTTTCTACCAGAGCTTCAAAAAGAAATCCAAAAGTGTTTAAATCTTTCATTAATTTGTCTACATTAAGATTTAGACAAGCACACGCTAATGATGGATCTACTAAATGCCTTTTTACTGATTTTCCTACCCTTTCAGGTGAGCGGTAATTTAGACTATATGCTTCTTGGTTTTCTATTAAATGTAGTCTTTCAAGAAAATCAAGATAATCTATAATTGTAGTTCTGCTAGTTAATAAATCTTCTCCTGTTTCATATTCTTCTATATCTTTTATAATAGTTTTATTATTTACAATAGTAGCTTCATTTCTTGCTAAGGATTTTAATAGCATATTCATTTTATTTTTATCTCGTATTTTATCTTCTTCATTTATCTCAATATTTAATATTGAATTAATGTAACTTTTAGGAATTAAAGTATAGTTTTCTTTTTTTATATTTAAACTTTCAGGCCAACCTCCTCTTACAATTAGGTTAGCTAATGTTTTTAATTCCACTTCTCCAATATTTTTACTAATGTCTTTATTCTCTAACATTTCTCTAATTGATATATCTCCTGTCGAGTCTCCTGATTCATATAAACTCATAGTTTGCATTTTCATTCTAGCAATTCTTCCTGCACCAGAGTGGTGAACTTGTTCCCTTTGTTTGTCCTTTCTCAATGTAGTCGAACCTGTTAATATGAATTTTCCAGTACTATGGTTTCTATCGCATTCATGTCTAACAGAGTCCCATATGCTCGGAACTATCTGCCATTCATCTATAAGTTGTGGTCTTTTTTCTGTAAAAATATTTTTTGGATTTATTAATGCTAACTTTTTAATATTAGTTTCTGTAACATATGAAACACTTACAGCATGATTTAATGCAGTCCAGGTTTTTCCGCACCATTTTGCTCCTTCAATAGATATTGCTCCAAATACGTCTAGATATCTTTCTATTTTATCATCAATTAATCTTTTCTTATATCCTTTTTCTGTTAAACTCATATTAAAACAACTCCTTTTTATTATTTTATCATTCTTTTTTTATTTTTTCAATATTCAATGAACACTTTTTAAGTTTTTTATTGGACACTTTTTAATTAATTTGATGAACACTTTTTAAAATATTATATGTATTTATTGTTAAAATATGAGTTTAACTAAAAATTTTTTGATTTTAATAATATATAATTTTATATGAAATTGGCATAAATTATAATATAAAAAACAGCATAGTTATTCTATACTGTTTAAATAAAAAAATGGTGCGCCATAGAGGGATCGAACCTCCGACCATCAGATTAAGAGTCATACGGACTAATAAAATCAATGTCTTCGGTCTTTCCTCTTACTCTTGCAACGGTTTGCACTGGTTCACTTTTTACTGACAAATAAATCTAATGAAAGGCAACGTATGATTTCCCCTTTTTTATTTTTTCGCTTTTTAGTAATTGTATAATTCAATCTAGACCTTATTATAAGCGAATCATACCGCTTTTGTCAAGTTCAAAAAAATAAACACTTTCAAAAAGTCTTGAAAGTGCCTATTGGTGGGCTATCCCAGACTCGAACTGGGGGTCTTTCGATTAAGAGTCGATTGCTTTACCAACTAAGCTAATAGCCCGTTTCGACGATTTTTATTATACTACTAACATATTAACTTTGTCAATAGTTTTACAATTTTTATTCAATGTTTTCGGTGGTTAACTTTTACTAACCGCTTCTTTCCCAAAAAAGTAAAACCGCATAAAAATAGAAATTTTTAAAATTTTTTTAAAAAAAATTTTTGGGTCTTGAATCCCTTGTGTAACAAGGCTTTCAAAACGCATTTTTTGAAAAATTAAGACCGCAAAAAGCACGCACATCACATTTAAAAAATCGTCTGTAAGTCTTGTGGTTGTAACGATACAAGACACACCAAATTTGAAATTTACTCTTAAAGATAGTATAATAAGTTCAACAAAGAGATAAGAAAAAAATAAATTTTGAAAGGTGGTTTTTATTATGAAAATTAGAGAAAATGAAAATATTTTAAAAGAGGATTACACAAAAGAGGAATACATAAAATTTTATAAATTAGATGAACTTCCTGAGGTAGAAGATGAAGCATATGACGAAAATGAGGAATATGAAGAATATGAAGAAACAGAAGAAGAAAAAGAATATTCTAGAAAATATTCTTTAAATAGGGCTGTTGAATTGATTAGATATATAAACAAAAATGTTACACCGAATAAACTAATATGTCCAAAAGGAAAAGAAAAAGAAATTGATTCATTATTTTTTGCTTTTTATGATTGGGTACTTTTTTATGGCGAACTTGATTATGATGAATATATGTCAAAAATGGAAGATATTTTTGAATCAAGTAATACGGCACAAGACAAACTTGATTTTATTCATAAATATTATTGTAAATTTCAAGATGAAATTGAATATGAAACAGTGGAAAGTTTAATTGAGAAAGTAACAAAAAATATTGAAAATAATAAAATTGGTACATTAGAAAACTTTCCAGAAGAATATGAAAAACATCTTGTAAAATAAGAAAGGATTGATTATATATGGATTTGACAAATTATGAAATAGAAATAATAGATATGCTATTTAATAGCATTTTCAAAATAGAGGACAAAAAAAATCTATTGCTTGAATGTGATTCTAATTTGTATATTGATTTTGCACTTAATGGCGAAAGTGCCGAAAAAATAAATGCTTTATTTAATAGTGCTTTTGAAATAGAACATAAAATTCAAGCATTAGAGTTATTATATAAGGCTTGTGGATTCGTTTTTAATGATATTCACGAATTGATAGAAAATAGAAATGTATTGATTTTTAATTATTATGATTCTAGTTGGCGAAATAAGAAAAGAAATCGTTTTAATAGGTATGTTTATAACTAAATGATAAAAATAGAAATTTGACCTATTTATGGGCGAAATAAGTACAAAGAAATTTGAAAGGTGGTTTTATTATGAATAATTTAACTAATATACAAATAGAAAGAATAAACAATATTTTTAAAAATATTTATAAAGGATATGAAAAAGAATTTGAAACACTAGACGATAAAATAGAGGCAATCACTCAATATTATGAGTCTGCTGGATTTGATTTTAAAACAGAGAATGACGTACTTTCCTTTTTAGGGGTATAAAATAAAACAAGCAATAAAAACTATTGCTTGTTAGAATCCTACTTTATACCTTTAAAATATGTATATCTTTTATAAAAGATTATACTTATAACTAATACTAAAATTGATATTGCAATTATTCCATGCTTTAAACCTGCTTTTGGTAAAATAGTTTTTGATACAGTATTATCTTTTATATTATTTGAAATAGAATTGTTGCTTTTATTATTAGAACTTGTATTTGTTGTTATGTTTTGAAAATCTTCTGATGAAGTGTTTGAATTATTATCTATTATTGATGAATTTTCTCCATCTGACGGATTTTCATCTGGTGTCGTTGGATTTTCTTCATCTGATGGATTCTCTGGGTTTTCATCTGGTGTTGTTGGTTTTTCATCTGGAGGATTTTCATTATCATCAATAGGTTTAGCGGTAATAGAATATGTTGCACTATTGAAACCTGTATAATTTCCCATACCTCTTATTGTTACTGTCGCCGTTCCTACATTTATATTATCACTATATGAAATAGTATAAGTTTGAGAACCACTATCGATTATTTGTCCTCCGTCCATTACTGTAATATCTGGTTCAATTGGACTACCAGTATAAGTGGAATCATAAGGATTTATAATGATTGAACAAGATGATATATCTTTTGGATTTATTCTAAAACTTTCAGATAAAGTTCCTCTGTAATCATTTCCTATACCCTGTATTTCTACCATTCCAACCCCAGTATTTATGTTTTGGAAGTAACCTCTAATAGCATAATCTCTATTTTCTGTTAAGTAATTTCCACCGTGCTTAACCCTAATTTTAGGTTTTATTGGTCTGCCTGTATATGTTTGGTCTGGTATTTCCTCAATCGTTACTTCACCAGATGATAAATCTGTATAAGCATATGAATTGTTATTAAATGCCCCTATTAAAAATATTGTAAAGATAATAATAAAAACTATAAATATTTTCTTTTTCATTTGCTTTTCCACCTTTCTATTTTTCGACTAGATTCTATCATAACGTTTTATTTTTTGCAACACTTTTTAATGCAAATATGAAACAAAAATAAAATATACTATTTTCTCAATAAATTATAAAATAATTTAAAAATAGAAACATTTTATTTGTGATAGGTGGTGCATATAATGGGTTTTAAAATGCCAAAAGGTACGTCAAAAGTACCAATGACAATAAGAGTAGAGGAAACAGATTTTCATATTATAGAAAAAATAGCAAAAGAGAGTAAAAAATCATTAAATGAGGTTGTATGTGCAATGATTAAATACTCTATTGATAATATGGAAGAATAAAGGGAATTAGTCCCTTTTTTTCTTCTCCTTTTCCTCTTTTATCTTTTTAACAATATAATCAATCAATATTGCAAAAGGTATAAGTAAAATCATTATTGCAACTACTTTTAAATTTTCTTCTGGATTCAATGAATAAAGCATTATATACACCCCTTAAATTTTTTTGTTTAAAGTATTAGGCAAAAAATAACTTAATATTTAGCCAAAGTATAGTGCATAATAGTTATGGCTATAAGTAAGATAATACTACAAAGTTTTATAGTTGTCAATTATAATAGCCTAAAAAGAGGTAGAAAAATAATGATAGTATTTAAAATAAAGGATTTATTAGAAAAAAATAAAATTTCAAGATATAAAATGCGAATCTATCTTGATTGGAATTATAAAAGAGTAAATGATTATTATTTTGGTAGAGTAAAAGATATAAAAACAAGCGAAATTGAACAACTTTGCGAATTGTTTAAATGCAATATAAATGATTTATTTGAATATAAGAAAAAATAAACCTTGTAATAAAATACAAGGTCTTTTTTATAAACTAAAATTATCATAGGCTTGGTCGATTTTATCTTGGTTGATTCCAATATAACGTAATGTGATACTTGGTGCTGAATGATTAAAAAGTTCTTGCAAAAGTGCAACGTCTTTTGTTTGTTGATAAAAGTGATACCCGAAAGTTTTTCTTAATGTATGTGTTCCTATTTCTTCAAGTCCAATTTTTGCTCCAGCATTATTCAAAATTCTATATGCTTGTATTCTTGTTATTGGCTTATTTTCGCCTTTTCTACTTTTAAAAATGTATTCGTCAAAATCCATGTCTTTTGTAAATTGCCTTAATTCTTCGACCAATCCATTATTTATTTTGAATCTTTTTTTCTTTTTTGTTTTTTCTTCTATTATGTCAATGTGGGTTTTCATAGTTCTATCAGGATTCAAAACGTCTTTTACTTTTAATTTTATAATATCTGAAATTCTTAATCCTGTATTGATTCCAGTATAAAATAATAGATAATCTCTTGTACCATTCTTTTTTAATTCTCTTTTCATTTCTTCTATTTTTGATTGCTCTCTTATTGGTTGAACATAATTCATTTTTTACCACCTCAAATTTCATTTTCTGATAACATTATAATACATTCAATGTAACTTGTCAATATAATATGTTACATTTTTATAATTATTTTTGGGCGGTTTTTCCTATAAGTCGCTTATATCAATAGAAAAGTGGTTTTTATTAAATGTAACAAAATAATCATTGTGTTACATTCGTTAAATTAAATTTTGAATATCTTGTAAACTTTTTTCTTTTTCCTCTTCTTCAAAAGGATTTGTAAATTCTAGCGGTTTAATTAGTGGTTTACGTTCTACTTTTTTAACTCTGACATAATTAAAATCTTGTTCTTTATCTTTAATATTCTTGATTGTTTCCTCAAAATTCTTTTCCCACATTTCTTGCTGAATGTTTTTTTGCTTTATTTTCGCTTTTATTTCCTCTTGATAGTCATTAGTAAACAATAACCCTATTCCCATTTTAAAATCTTCTATACGTTTATTGTCAAGTGCATAAAATATAAATTCATTTGATATACCTTTACTTTTTAAATTCTTCAATTGTTGATTCACTTTTGTTTCAATATTGAATCTTCTTCCAATTTGCTGAATAATATCTAAAACCTTTTTTTCAAATTCTTTTTCTTTGGTTGGCGGATTTTCTCTATTCTCTTTGTTTATATTTATTTCTCTGTTATAACCCTTATTTTGGGAATCGCCATTCCCAAAACTGCTTTGTTGCTTTCCCAATTTTTCCTCAATATTTCCCATTTTTGTAATCTCCTTATTTTCTTGTTTTTTCCCACTTTGGGAATCAATAATTGAATTATCAATGATTCTTTTTGGATTCCCTTTTTGGGGTTCTGCTGATTCATTTATGTTATTTTCTTCTGTTGGAAATAAAACTTCTATTGATTCATATTTTATATGCTTTATGAATCCTTTTTTCTCTAATGAATCTATTATTTGTGAATAATGATTTGACCCAATATTTGCTTTATCACTATAAAATTTGATTGCTCCGTTAAATCCGTTGGCTTGACCGCAAATTTGCAAATACAATTTCAATTCTCTACCTGTTAAAACTTTACAAGCATAATCAATTGTAGGTTGTGGGTAAACATAAGCTAAATAACCACTTTGTACCATTTCAGAGATTGTAGGTTTATTATTTATCAATTTTAATGCCTTGTTAAAATAATTATTTGCCATTTTAACCTCCTTTTCTTCTCTTTTTTCTATCTAAAAACAACTATTTTTCAAAAATCTTTTTTAAAAATCAATGTCAAATTTCTATATTTCTAACGTAATATAAATAATAAAATACAATAATATCTCCCCATTTTCTTATAATGTATTTTTTTATTTTTGGTTTTATAAAAATATTGTTCTTTTCCTGTATTTTCCATAGGCATATCTTTTTATATATTTTTTTTATGTAAAATCACAAAACTATCCCCCACCATTCTTTATCTGAATAGTTATTTCCATTTTGTTGCATATATAAATCTTGATACATTTTTGTTTCTGATTCGCTCTCTTGTTTTTTCAAGGCTTGAATCTGATTTTCGCAAAACCTGTAAATTGTAGATAGTTGTAAATACCTTTCAAGTCTATTAAAATCGTTGTTATCTCCTAACTCTATTGATACAAGTTCCGCTTCTAGTAAATCTTTTTCAAATTCTAATAAATAGATTATTTTTTGTATATCGTATTTATTTTCTAGTAAATTTTTATAATTCAATTTCTCTTAACCTCCTAATTATTTTTTTCAATTCAATAATTTTTTCTTGTGATAAATTTCTTGACCCACACATAAAGTTATAAAAAGAATTTATGCTTATTTGTAATTTTCTTGAAAAATAAGCATAATTTATTTTTTTATCTTTTTTTAACTTTTTGACTTCTTCTCTTATAAAATCTTGTTCCATTTTTACCTCCTATTAGTAAAATTTAATCTTTAAAACCAAAGAAAAAAGAGAGTAAAAAAGTTACAATTTATGGTACAAATTGATTATTTTTTTCCTCTCAAGATTTATGTGATTCTCATAAGTAGAGAATATATATTTTTAATCTTTTTCTATAATTATTATAATTAAATTTTTACTAAAATTCAAACATTGAATTATTTTCGCATTTTTATTGTTTCGCCACTTGTTCTTTTTGTGTTTGACAAAAATGAAAATTCTTCCGCTTTATCTTTAATATCTCTTGAATAAAGATTCGCATAATTTTTTACCATATCAAGTGATGAGTGACCGAGCATTTTTTGTAAACTGAACAAGTCGCCACCTCTCAAAATCCAATCTTTGGCGAATGTATGGCGGAATAAGTGAATTGAGGTTTTTGCAACCCCACGATTTTTATTATACTTTGAAATCGCATTTATAAGTCCGTCGCCTGTTAGTCTTTCGCCGAATCTATTGCAAAATAATGGGTCTGTTCCCATTAGGTCTGAATCCTCTTCTAGGTTTCTATATAAAGTAATATATTCTTTTAAAATTCTTCTTATTTGTTTTACAAGCGGAATTGCAACAGGTCTTTTATTCTTTTGAGTATTTACATTTATGTAACCATTTTCTAGGTCAACGTCCTCAATATTTAATGCAACAATTGAACTTAATCTATTTCCAGTTGCCAACATATAATTTACCACAACCCAATTTCTATATTCTGTAAAATTTGAGGTCTTTGGTTTTTTCAAAAGTTTTTTCAATTCCTCTTCTGAATAAACTTGCTTTATTGGTGCTTTACTTGTTTTTATACTAATTTTCCTAACAGGAATCCAACCCTCGTCCATGCAATAATAGGCAAATGCTCGATATGCTCTAAAATATGTATTGATAGTTCTAGGATTGCAACCGCTTTCCTCTAAATGTCTTTTAAAGTCAACCTCAAAATCCTTATCAAGTAGAACACCCAAAGGCATTTTTTCTCCCATACTGATTAGGTCGTCATCTTCCTTTACCTTTTCCAAAAGTTCTTGTGGTAGTTCGTTTTGTGCAATAAACTTGTTCATTCTTCTGAAAGACGATTTATAGTATCTTAATGTATCTGTCGAATTTCCTTTTACTTCTTGCTCAACTAAAAACTCTTTTTGAACTGCGGAAATTCTAGTATTCATTGAATTTCTTTCGCCTTTCCCTTTTAGTACAATTGGTTTTGCTACTAATTCTTTTTTTCTTTCACTTGGTCTTTTTGTTAAATTTGCCATTTTTCATACCTCCAAAATACTCTTTTTGAATTATACAATTACAACGTATGATTGTCAACAAAGGACACCCAAAAGGCGAATAAAGATTAAAAAGGAATAGGATTGACCTTTAAAAAAACAATAAATCGTGTATCTCTTATATTGCAAGAGTTACACGATTTTATAACAACGTATGATTATCTTTTATACGTAGTATGATTAAGAGTCTGCTGCTCTACCAACTGAGCTAATGGCGCATTACTATATTGTTTCTTTGCTTGTCTATTATATGCCCTTTTTTCATTGTTGTCAAGTTTTTTAAACTGTAAAAGATAAAAGACGTTTTGAAGATACGTATTATACTTGCGAAAATCTAAATCGAGAACTCTAATTATTGCTAATTTTAGACAGGTATACTATATCTATTTTCGGGTAATTTTTGGACGTTGCCTTTTTTATCGTCATACAAAAACAGGCCACAATGTGACCTGTTTTGTATTTGTCAAACACTTTAGCTAATTAATTCTTCTATTTTTCTGATAAGTTTCTCCTCTTCTTCCTTTTTTTCCTCTACTTGCCTTAGCAACATTTGAACTGACTCTTCTAAAAAGGTATTAAGTGTAGCTTTAGGTTTTAAATATATGATTGGACGTACAAGATTTGATCCTTCATATTGATTACCACCACTTAAAAACAAGCTACTTTGGACGCCAGCAAATTCTTTATATAAAGTTTTTATTCCAAATCCTAAATGTTCTATTCTAGTATCTTTCCTATCTGTTACGATGCCCTTTGAAGGAGAAGCCAGCCAGCAACTATATTTACTCCGTAACCATGGTGCACTCTGGAACCGTGGTTCAAAAATAAATAATATTTCCTTTTCTTTTTCTTTTCCTGTTATATTATGTATACTATAATAAAAATTCGTACAAATTTCTGTGCATTCAACAGGTTCATTTTTCAAATAACCTGATGGCGTATATTCATGTTCTGGATACCTTGGAGGTTCCTGCCACCACAGATGTGGATAATCCGGTTGACTCCCTAATTGCTCATATAAATGATACTTTTTCATAAAAGATGACATCTCATTTATATTTTCATATATTCCCTTTTGGTATACTATTCTTCGATTTTCATCGACTTTTACATCGAACAATTGATTCACATCTTCAATTGTTATACTTTTTCCTTGTAGCGCTCCTCTTCCTATCGCAAATAACTGTGATATCTTGTTCAATTCTTCTATTCCATATACGCACCCTTCAGCTCCCTTAAGCATAAACTCAAACTCATAAATAGGTTTTTTAGCTATAAGTTTCAAGCATTTTTCTCCTTCAATCTCTTCTACACCTATAGCTTGCCACTTCATTTCTACATCTTTAGTAGAAAATGATTGGTCACCATAGCCATTCCTTTCTTCAGGACTTAAATATGATTCTTCACTGTATTTATAGGGTATCTCATCTCCTAATTTTAGAATACCTTCCTCATATAAGTCGACTAATCTCCGATTTCTTAATTTTTCACTTAGCATAATTTTGTTTAACATTTTTTCTTTCCTCCTTTAATTTTAGCATTTGCTTAAATTATATTATACTTGCTTCATATTTAATATGAATCATATTTCTCATAGACTGTCAACATAATTGAGATGAATAATCATTTTATTACCATATCTTTACAAAAATCATTTTAGCAATTGATTTCAAAAAAATTGGTGGATATCCTTAAAATTGGGACCAATTTTTTTGAAACAATTGCTATTAAACATTTTTTATAAGTGTGATTAATGCATAATTATTATTCAACTTTAGTTCCTCTTAAAACAATTCTTGGCATCGCATTATACGTATCTTTAGAAAGCAATGTAGTTGAAACCACTTTACCATCAAGCATTTTAGTAATATAAGTTTCTACCTGTAAACCATTTGCTCCCTTTTGTTTAACCTGTTCTGTACCTTCTGGTAAGCTTGAATCCTCTATATATTGAGTCGTATATGGAATTGTTGCAATTACTTTTGGTGTAAAATCAAAAGTATATTCAACATCTTCTTTTATACCATAAATTGATATTGTAGCTATTCCATTTCTTGCAGTTGCTACTATCCTTATTGGATAATCTCTTGTATTTTTAAACTTAAAATCTGTTGAGCCATATGCAACTGTTGCATCTCTTCCAGCAGGTACATATGAAGTTACAAATTGATGGTTTCTTCTTTCTACAATTTCTAGATTTGCTTGTAGAACTGCATTATATAGAGTAGAAGAAATTTGGCAAATTCCTCCTCCTAGTCCATCTACTACTTCTCCATTTGAATATATTTTTGCACTTTTATATCCTGCTGCTATTGTTCTTGCACCTAGAGTTTTATTATATGAGAAAGTTTCTCCTGGTAAAATTACTTGGTCATTTAATTTCTCACATGCTATTTCTAAGTTTGTTGTTCTATCTTCATCACTAACATCATATCTAGTCGTATATGTTCCTAATTCATCTGATAATGCTTCTGGTCCTATATCTTTTAATGTTACTTCAGGCTCTGTTATTGTAAGTGGAATAACATATTCTTCTTTATCTTCTTGTAAAATGTTTTTTGCCACTTCTACATCAAAATCAATACCTTCTACTTCTGGATATACTGCAAATGGTTCTTCTGTAATGTATGCATCTTGAGCTTCTTCATATATTTCATCATGTATTTTTTGTATATCTATTTCATCTGGTTCTTTCTCAATTACTGGGATTTCTATGTAATCATCATTAATATCTGTGCTATTAAGTTTTTCTTTTACTTTATTTAATAATGTGTCTGTGTCAATTACTATACCTATTTTACCTTTTGTAATAATTAGTTCATTTTCTTCAATAGAATAGCTAGATTGAACTAATACTCCTGGCAAGTTAACACCTATATCTTCTATTGTTTGTCTTGTAACATCTTCATTTAATGTCATCTCTACTGGTATATTTTTCTTTGAAATTAGTGTAAATAGAATTTCGTAATTATTTTGAAAAATATTATCTTTTTTTCCAATTTCATATGCATTATTTACTGCTTGTTCGATTCCATAATTTACTTCTATTAACGTAGGATTTAGTATTGTTTCATAATCATTATATATTAATTTTATGTCTTTTTCTTTTTTCTCATTATATATTAATTCTAACTTTGCTGTTGCTTCTTCTTTACTTAAACCTGACATATCAATTCCTGCAATTGAAATACCACTCATTATTTTGTCATTATTTATATTTACTAATGCAAAAATTGTTGATACAAAAAGTACAATTACTAAGATTATAATTGATATAATTATAATTTGTTTTTTTCTTTTTTTCTTTTGGATATACATCTCTTTCATGTCTTTTTCTTGTCTTTTTAAGCTTTCTTTTGATTTTTCAAACTTTATTTCATCTTTATTTACTTTTGACTCTTCTTTATTGTTTGTTATTTTTTCTTCAATTTTGTTTTCTTTTACTTTTGTATTATTTTCTTCTTTGTTTTTCATTTTTTAATCATTCCTTTCCCAATTTATATTGTGTTAGAAAAGAATTTAATCTTTTATACATTTTATTAATGTTTTGAAATTATTATTTCCCCAATATTATATTAACATATTCGCTTATTTTTGACAATATTCTTCTTTGTTACAAATATTACATTTTGATTACATTTTGCAAAAATACTTGAACAATGTAGAATTTAATATTATAATGTTGATAGCAAAAGACAAAGGAGAAATTGTGATGGAATTAACAAAAAATATATTTTTTAATACTGATAAATTAGTTGAAAATAGTAAAGTTAAAATTTCATATACAGGAAAATTATTTCAAGATGCTTCTGAAGAAGTATCTATTCATTATGGTTTTGGTTTGAATTGGGATAATGTAAATGATGTTCCAATGGAAAAAACTGATTTAGGTTTTCAAGCTGAAATTCAATTAGGTGAAGGTGATTCTTTTAATTTCTGTTTTAGAAATGAAAATAATTGCTGGGATAATAATGAAGGTCAAAATTATATTTTCCCTTTAGAAAAAGTTCAAAATGAATTAATAGTTTTAGAAGATGAACCAGTTGCTTTAGGTTCTCCTAGAAAATTAAGAAAAACTTATTTATGGAGTAAAAAGATTCGTTTAGCTGTATATAAGATTATTACTTATCTTCCTAAGATTATTTCTGGAAATTATAAAAGAAAATTAAATCGTAATGAAGCTTAATAAACAGGGATTAGGGGACGGTCCTAAAAATCCCTGTTTTTTTGTGTCTAATTTTGTTAATGCCTATGTTATAATCCATCCACCATTAATAGAAATAATTTGACCTGTTGTATAATTATCATTAATTAACCAATTTATACATTTAGAAATGTCTTCTACTTTTCCTATTCTTTCTAATGGAATTTCTTCTGTAATACTCTTTAGCTCTTCTTTAGTAAAATTTTTACACATATCTGTATCTACTATTCCTGGTGCAATAGCATTTACTCTTATATTTGAAGGTCCTAATTCTTTTGCTAATGATTTAGTTAAACCATCTATTCCAGCTTTTGAAACAGAATATAAAACTTCCATTGAAGCACCTACTATTCCCCAGACTGAAGAAATGTTAATTATACATCCATTTTTATTTTTTATCATATTAGGTATTACTTCTTGGCTTGTTGCAAATACTGAATATAAATTAGTATTAATCACTCTATTCCAGTCTTCATCTGTTTCATCTGTAAATAATTTGTATTCACTAATTCCTGCATTATTTATTAAAATATCTATTTTTCCGTAATTTTCTAATGCATATTGAACTAGATTTTTTATTGCTTCTCTCTTAGAAACATCTGCTTTTACAATATCTATTATTATGCCTTCTGTTTCTAATTCTTTTTTTAATTCAATTGCTTTTTCTTCTGAATTATTATAATTTGCAATTACTTTAATATTTTGTTTTGCTAGACTTTTTGCTATTTCTCTTCCAATTCCACGAGATGCTCCTGTTACTATTGCTACTTTTTCCATACTTTTCTCCTTTTATTTCGTTTTTTTCATTATATCATATACAATAAAAAAAGCCAATAATTAAGAGTTATCTCAAAACTAATGACCTTTTATATGGAGCCACTTCCCAGATTCGAACTGGGGACCCTCGCATTACAAGTCAACAGTCTTTTATTGACTTTATTATTCTCAATTACTTGATATTACTATACTAGTAGACTTTTTCAAGTTTTTCAAGTAAAGTAAAAAAGTTTAAAATAGTTTAAAGAGATTTAATTGAATTTATATAAAACCATTTTAGTTTGTGTTTTTGGGGGATTTTGTGGGGACTTTCCTTACAAAATAAACTTAATTGGAACGATAATATACCAACAAAGATAAAACAAAAAATATTAAGAAAGATGAAGAATTTAAGAAATTACATTTGATAATTTTTAATAGTATGGTATAATCTTGGCAAATAGTAGTTTGTGAGGAGAAATAATTGTGAAATTATGTAATATAAAAGCAATATTTTTTGATGCTGATGATACAATAGTAGACCATAAACAGTGTGAAAAAGAAGCATTAGAATATTTATTTGATAATATACAAAAAGAATATAAAGCAC
>CAWVDV010000050.1:0-4031 GCA_963928115.1 Bacillota bacterium
TATATCTCCAGATTTTACATTTTGTGTTCCTGTTTTGTCTTCCATACTTAAATCAATAGAAAAGTCTTTTACTTCATCTTCTAAACCATTTGATGAATATTGTTTTTCTCCATCTTCTGCTGTAACAGCGAAATTAATTGCATTATTATCTGTTTTTGTTATTAACATGTCATAACTTAATACCTTTGTTTCTCCAGCAGCTAGAGTTCCTATATTAATTTCATCGCTATATTCTATATTTTCTGAAGTCATACCTTCAGTGTCCATTCCTGTAATCAAACTTAATCTTTGAACTTCTAGGTTGTCAGAGAAATCTGAATGTACTTTTATATCTTCTTGGTCTTCACTTGAAATATTTTCTATAATTGCAAAATATTGAACTACACCTGCTGTATATAAATCAATACTTCTATCTGTTACTCTTTTTACTGTAACTCTTAAATTTCCTCTTTCAGTTGTTAATGTATGTGCCTCTGTTTCTGAAGTTACTCCATTATAATTTATTTGTAATTTATTTTCTAATTGAGTTCCTTCTGGTGTGTCTGAATTTACTCTTACTTCATATGTAAATGTTTGAACTTCACCTGGTTCAATATTTTGAACTGTTGACCTAAATTCTCTATCTGGTAATTCTTCATAATATGAAGTTCCTGTATATTCGTAATTTTCTTCTGGTACAACCATTGTTGTACCTTCTGGCACTTGTCCTACAACTTCGATATTACTCATATTTTCTGAACCTGTATTTGAAACTTCTATTTTATATTGAATTACCTCTCCATTTTTTACATTTTGAGTAATTTCTTTTCCTCCGATTGTTGCAGATAATTTTGCTTCTAATTTTGGTCCAATTCCAGTCTCTAATGTAATTATTGTAGAATTTAATGTATTTTCTATTGATGTTTCGCTACTCACATAACTTACGTTGTAATATTCTTTAGCTTGCTTGTTATATTCTAAGTTTTCTGGAATTTGTATTGAATATGAAATTTCAATACTTGCTCCTGTTTGTAACTCATCTAGCACAACTAAATATTTTTTTGCATCTTGTGTAAATTCTGTACTCCATCCATTATCACTGCTTTCTAAATCATCTGTAGCATGTTCATTTCCTGTATAATAGATTGTTACATCTGTTCTATTTAATACTTGTACTGCATTTATAAGCTGAATTCCTAGATTATTTTCTTCACTATTTGTAGGTAAAGTTCCAAGAACTCTTACATTATTCATATTGCCTTCTGTAGTATTTATTATTTCAGAATGTATCTCTAATTGTTTTGGTACATTTCCAGTTATTAAATTTACACTTGCATTTTCTTCTTGTCCTGTTGTTTCTAAAGAAATAGTTGGTATACTATTAATTACTGTTAAATCTTTTGGTGCTACTATTTTAATTGGTTGTGTTTCTGTTCCTATTTGTGCATTATCTTTATATGCATTTGCATTTTGATTTTCGTAATACATTGTAATGTTTGTATCTGTTGTTGCTACTTTTTTATCTAAGGTTACATTTGCATTTACTACTAATACTGCTCCTTCAACAGTTTCTTCTTTATAACTTGTTTGTCTTCCTTCTAATGTAACTATAATCTGTCTTCCATCAACAGTATAATTTGCTACTTGTAACTCATTTTCATATAAAAGTTCTACACCAGTAATTTGAAGGTTTTGTACTTGCTCTGGTAATTCAAACCTAAATGTAGGATTTTGATATAAATCATATTGTTCATTATTTGTTAATAATGTAGCTCTAATTTCCACTGAATTATCAACTACTGTGGATAAAGTATCTCTATCTATTTCAAATTTACTTTGTGTTGTTGTTTCTTGTAAAGTAATATTATTTTCTACTTGTCCTATTTTACTATTATCATATCCAACTTCAGTTACATATCCAATTTGTCCTAATTCGGCTATATTACTTGTACCATCAGGAATAAGTTTTTTATAGTTTTTGATTTCCAAAGTTCCTTCTGCAATTGGTACTGATGTTTCTAGTCTTATTGATGTTGGCTCACTATTATAATTAACCACTATATTTTTATCTTCATCTATTTGACTTGAATTAGTAATTCTTCCAATTACTTGATTGTTCTCATCATAAATTGTAATTTCTCCTGTTTGTCCAAATAGTTCATCAAATTGGTCTTTTGAAACTACTGTTTTTGTATATACATCTCTTATTACATTTTGATTTGTACTTTCTTGTACGATTATTCCTTTAGTAGTTGCTTTAGCTAAATTGATATGAACACTTGTGTCTACAACATATTCTTTTTCTATTCCTGCATATAATTTTCCTTTATACATGCTTTGTTCTTCTGGTGTTGAACTAACAGTTACAATATTGTCTTTTTCTTCATTGTTTAACATTAATGTTTTGTTGCTTACTAATCCTTTATTATCATAAAATTGTATTGCTTGCTCAACTTGTAGCTCTTGGTTACCTACTTCTGCTTCAGTATTATAAATAAAGGTTAATACTATTTTTTCATTTCCTTCAGATTTCCAACGAATTTCATTATTATCATTTGGTTCATTTGTAAATTTAAAACTAACCTTTGAACCATTATATGAATAATCATAATATGTCATTTCATTAAAATCTACTACTCTTGAAACTTCTGCTCTTTTACCATCAACTGTTGGAACTGTTATATCAAGGTCAATTTCCTTCATTGGATAATTGTTTTCTCTTAAACCTGCATCCCATAATATTTGAATAACCCTTTTATTTTCTCCATCAATAGAAGCTATTTTGTTAGTAATAACTTCTACATCATTTATCATATTATTAGATTGATAATTTTCAATTAAGTTTAATTCTAATTCTCTTTCAGCTTCAATGTTTATATCTCTTTCAGTACTATCATAATATTTTCCTTGTAAGCTAATAACATTTGTTTTTGTTAAGTTATCTAGATTGAAAATTTCATCTTTATTTAAATTTACTTTTACTCTAATTTCTGCTTTTGTTCCTCCATTTATTTGATTTAGAGTAATTGTATTTCCTTCTATTTTATTGATATAGCTACTATCTGAATTTCCTAATGTAAAGTTACTATCTTCTATAGTAATGCTACCATTAAAATATCCTTCTTGTTTTACTTCAACTTGCATATTTAAATAGATATCCCCTTCGTTTGACATATCGACTGAAGATATTTTTTGATTATTACTATCCACAAAATATACATCAAAGTTAATATTTCTATGGTTTGTTTCAACCTCACTTGCTGCATAACTAATAAGACTTGAACCTACAAATATGAAATTTGTCATTGTCAAAGTCATTATTAATACCATTATTGTAGCTACTTTCATTATTTTATTTTTCATAATGATAACCTCCTTTTTTTGTGTATTTTTTTATTTGCTTCTTATTTATATATAGTTTTTTCACCTATTATATATTATATCGTATTTTCCCAGTTTTTTCAATAGTTTTACTATTATTTTAGTTTTTATGTAGATTTTTATGTTTTAAAAATGCAGTGTATTTCATAATTACTGTAAACTTTAATGTAAATAAAATATTCAATATTTAGATTTATAAAAACATTAGAACATTGACAATTAGATAAGAAAAAAGGTAACATCTAGCATTTACTAAATATTACCATAATATATTGATTAAAAAATTTCACACACTAATCTTGACAAGCTCCTTATCATTCTGTTGTTACTTGTCCTACATCTGCATCTTCTAATTCTTCTCTTAAGAGATCTAGCGCTTTCCCCTCCCATATATCACTTGTTGAAGCTACATCTCTTTCTATTTCTGAACCTTTGATTTCAGATTTTAGACTAACAATTGGGCGGACTGCAAAACTAAAAGCACTGCGAAAGCCATAAGAAAAGAACAAGTAGAAACCACCTGCTGCTGCAATGCCGAAAAAAACAATCCCTGGACCAAAGTAAGCATAGTCTGAGTACACAAAAACTCCAGGAGAAGCTAGCCAGTATGACTTTGAATAAGGTTCTGCTGTTGTTCCATTAAACAATATATTATATATTGTACTACCTGG
>CAWVDV010000051.1:0-16844 GCA_963928115.1 Bacillota bacterium
ATTTAGACCCATCAATTGTTACATATTTAATGGAAAAGGAAAACTTGACACCAGATGACATGAATTTTATACTAAATAAAGAATCTGGAGCATATGGAGTTTCAGGAGTTTCAGTAGATTTTAGAGATATTGAAACAGAAGCATTATCAGGTGGAAAACATGCAAAATTAGCTTTAGATGTATTTCACTATTTAGTTGCATGTTATGTAGCAAGATGTGCTGTTGCAATGAATGGCATTGATGTTTTAACATTTACAGCAGGTGTTGGTGAGAAAGGACCAATATCAAGAGAAGCTATATGCAAACATTTGGAATTTTTAGGTGTCAAAATTGATGAAGAGAAAAACAAAATAAGAGGAGAAGAAGTAGAAATTTCAAGTGAAGATTCAAATGTTAAAGTGTATGTAGTTCCTACAAATGAGGAATTGATGATTGCAAGAGAAACATTAAAATTAGTAAAATAAGAAAAATAGGAGGATTTAATCAAATGAAAATTTTAGTTTTAAATTGTGGTAGTTCATCACTAAAATACCAATTAATTAACATGGAAACAGAAGAAGTATTAGCTTCTGGAAAATATGAAAGAATAGGAGAAAAAGAAGCATTTATAACACACAAAGTAAATGGACAAAAAATAAAAATAGACAATCCAGCATATAATCATACAGAAGCAATAGAATTTACATTAAAACAATTAACAAATCCAGAATACAAAGTAATAGATAGCTTAGATGAAATTGAAGCTATCGGACACAGACTAGTACATGGAGGAGAAAAAATCTCTGAATCTGTTGTTATAGATGAAAATGTAGAAAATGTTTTAAAAGAATATTCAGATTTAGCACCACTACACAACCCAGCATGTATTTTAGGAATTGAAGCATGTAAAAATGTAATGCCAGGAAAACCAATGGTAGGAGTTTTCGATACAGCATTTCATCAATCAATCCCAAAAGAAAGATATATTTATCCAATTCCATATGAATATTATGAAAAATATGGAATAAGAAAATATGGATTCCATGGAACTTCTCATATGTTTGTATCACAAAGATTAGCTGAAATAGAAGGAAAAGACCTTAAAGATTTAAAAATCGTAACATGTCATTTAGGACAAGGTTCAAGTATTTGTGCAGTACAAGGTGGAAAATCAGTAGATACAAGTATGGGACTAACACCACTTGGAGGAATTCCAATGGTAACAAGAAGTGGAGATTTAGACCCATCAATATTATTATACTTAATGAAAAAAGAAAAATTATCTCCAGAACAAATGGAAAACATTTTAAATAAAGAATCAG
Source organism: Bacillota bacterium (assembly GCA_963928115.1). Lineage (GTDB taxonomy): Bacteria > Bacillota > Clostridia > TANB77 > CAG-508 > CAG-269. The sequence continues at coordinate 1,302 of CAWVDV010000051.1, forward strand.
GAGTTTCTGGAATATCTGGATTAGCTCCAGACTTTAGAGTAATTGAGCAAGAAAGCTACAACGATAATGAAACAGCAAAAATTGCTATGGAAAGCTTTAAATATGCAATTGCAAGTTATATTGCAAAATATGCAGTTGCGATGAATGGCGTTGATTATATTGTATTTACAGGTGGAGTAGGAGAAAATCAAATTAATATCAGAAAAGGTATCTGTGAACAATTAAGGTTTATGGGAGTAGAAATTGATGAAGATGCAAATAACATGAGAGGAGAAGAAAAAGTTATTTCAAAACCAAGTTCAAAAGTTAAAGTATATGTTATTCCTACAAATGAAGAGTTGATGATTGCAAAAGAAACTGAAAGACTTGTTAAATAATTTATAAGAATCAGTACAATTTACTAATACATCAAGTTGAAACCAAAAAGTTTAAAAACTTTTTGGTTTTCTATTGACATCTACTAGAATATATGATTAAATATAACCTATCAAGAGCTAGCAAAATTTTATAAAGGAGGTTATGCTGATGGAAGATGTAATGGCAAAAACAATTTTGACAGAGTTACGTGAGTTTAGACAAGAAAATAACAAAAGATGGGAAGAAAATGATAAACGTTGGGAGCAAAACGAAAGAAGATGGAAAGAAAATGACAAACGTTGGGAAGAAAACGAAAGAAGATGGAAAGAAAACGACAAACGTTGGGAACAAAATGACAAAAGATGGTTAGACAGTGAAAAACAAAGAGAGAAGGATAGAAAAGAATTATTTGATGTCTTAGATAATATGGACAAAAGTATATCAAAAGGACTTAATTATATGGAAAAATACATATATGACAGATGTAGAAAGTTAGAGGATGAGCACTTTGAATGTAGAAAAAATTGTTTACTATTAAGTAGTGAAATGAATGCACAAAAGTCAAGATTGAATTTTCAAAATGTTAGAATTGAAAGTTTAGAAAAATGGAGAGATAATCTGGGTGATGATTTTGTTGGAATAAATTAAAAGTGATTTTTTAAGCGGTATAATATAATAATTATGCCGTTTTTTCTAAAAATACAATTGTGTAAAAAAATAAATTATAAAAATATCAAAAATATGTTTGACATTTTTTTGTTTGTATGATAAGATGTGAAAAAATGAGAGAATGGAGTGAATATAGTATGCCAAGAAAAAAGAAACCAGAATTAAATAATAGAGAAAAATCAATATTACGTTTCATTGAAAAACAAATAATGACACAAGGATATCCACCATCAGTAAGAGAAATTGGAAAAGCGGTAGGATTAAGTTCAACTGCAACAGTACATAATTATTTAGAGAGATTAGAGCAAAAAGGTTATATAAAGAAACAAGATAAAAAAGGAAGAACTTTAAGACTATTAAAAGGTGGTTCAGGAGAAGAAAAGAAAACTTCAAGCAAAGATTTCTATACACAAAAAGAATTAGTAGAAGTTCCAATCATAGGAAAGATAACAGCAGGAGAACCAATTTTAGCAGTAGAAAATGTAACAGATACATTTCCAATTCCAATTGATTTTGTTGGGAATTCTGAAAGTTTCATGCTAACAGTTAGAGGAGAAAGTATGATTGAAGCTGGAATTCTTGATGGTGATTATATTTTAGTTAAAAGACAAAATACAGCAAATAATGGAGAGATTGTTGTTGCTTTAATTGGTGATGAAGCAACTGTTAAAACTTTTTATAAAGAAAAAGACCATATCAGATTACAACCTGAAAACTCAACTATGGACCCAATAATTGTTCCTACTTGCGAAATTTTAGGAAAAGTAGCTGGTGTGTTTAGAAAAATGTAAACTAAAAAAGGCATTGGATTTAAATACCAATGCCTTTTTACGTTGTAGATTTCACAAAAAATTCACAATTCACCGGTTGACAAATAATATTAAAGAATATACAATTAAAAGATACGGGAAAAGTTAAAATGTCTCATTAAGAAACGGTCCATTTGAGACAAAATGTCGCATGAGAAACGTCCCCAATGCGACAGAAAAGGAGAAGAAAAATGCTTAAAGTATTAAAAAACCTGAAAAAAACCTTAGGCTCTGTAATAGCAATTGTAATTTTACTATGTGTGCAAGCAGCAGCAGACTTAGCATTACCAGACTATACTTCAAAAATAGTCAATGAAGGTATACAAGCAGGTGGAATTGTAAGTTCAGTACCTGATATTATATCTAAAGAAGATATGGACAAAATATTGTTATTTACAGAAAATGATGATGAAATTCTAAATAACTATACATTAGTAAGTTCAGAACCTAATGAAGAACAAGAAAAAATAATTAACAAATATTTAGGCAGTGACTACAATGTAGAAAATGATACAATTTATGTATTAAATAATTTAGAAGATGAACAAAAGTCAGAATTAGAAACAATTATGGCAAGTCCTATTTTAGAGATGACAACTGTAACAAATGAAGAAACTGCAAATACTTTGAAGGAACAAATTTTAGCAAATTTTCCAGATGATCAAAAAGTATATTTAGAGAATATGACATTATTAGAGATAATTTCTCAAATGCCAGAAGAACAAAGAAATCAAATGCTTGAAGAAGCTACAAAACAAATTAATTCAATGAGTGATTCTATAAAAGAGCAAGCAGCAGTTTCATCAATAAAACAAATATATCAAAACTTAGGTGTAGACACAGATAAAATTCAAAATGATTATATTTTATTATCTGGATTCCAAATGCTAGGAGTAGCACTTGTAAGTATGATATCAGCTGTTTCAATAATGTTCTTATCTTCAAGAGTTGCAGCAAGATTAGGTAAAACTTTAAGAGACAAAGTATTCAAGAAAGTAATCAGCTTTTCAAATGCTGAATTAAATGAATTTTCAACAGCATCTTTAATTACTCGTAGTACAAACGACATTCAACAAATTCAACAACTTATAGCAATTTTATTTAGAGTAGTTGTATATGCACCTATTATTGGTATAGGTGGATTTGTAAAAGTTCTAACAAGTACGGATAATTCAATGGCATGGATTATAGGAGTAGCAATAATTGCAATATTATTTATTGTTGCCACACTATTTGCAGTTGCAATGCCAAGATTTAGAAAATTGCAAGACTTAGTTGATAAACTAAATGAAGTTTCAAGAGAAATCTTAACAGGTATACCAGTAATCAGAGCATTTAATAAAGAAAAGAAAGAAGAAGCAAGATTTGACGATGCAAATAAAGATTTAATGAAGACAAATATATTTGTAAACAGAGCAATGTCAATGATGATGCCACTGCTAATGTTTATAATGAACTCAATTATGGTATTAATTGTATGGGTTGGAGGACATAATGTTGACCAAGGTGTAATGCAAGTTGGTGACATGATGGCATTTATCCAATACACAATGCAAATTGTAATGGCATTCTTAATGATTTCAATGATTTCTATTATGCTTCCAAGAGCTGCAGTTTCTGCAAGACGTATAAATGAAGTTATTGATAGAGAGCCAAGTATAAAAGATAAGAAAGAAACAAAGAAATTTGACCCATCTAAAAAAGGATTAGTTGAATTTAAGAATGTATCATTTAGATACCCAGATGCAGATACTGAAATCTTAGAGGATATTAACTTTACAGCAGAACCAGGAAAGACAACTGCAATTATAGGAAGTACTGGAAGTGGAAAATCGACAGTTGTAAATCTAATACCAAGATTTTATGATGTAACAGGTGGAGAATTATGTATTGATGGTGTAAATGTTAAAGATGTATCTCAAAAAGATTTAAGAGATATTATAGGATTTGTACCACAAAAAGGAATATTATTCTCAGGAACAATAGAATCAAATATTAAATATTCTGATGATAATATGTCTGACGACCAAATGATTATGGCAGCAGAAATTGCTCAAGCAACTGAATTTATTGAAGGTAAAGAAAAGAAATATCAAGACCCAATTGCACAAGGTGGAGGAAATGTTTCAGGAGGACAAAAGCAACGTCTATCAATTGCAAGAGCTATTGCAAAAGACCCAGAAATATTTGTATTTGATGATAGTTTCTCAGCATTAGATTTTAAAACAGATAGTAAATTAAGAGAAGCATTGGCAACAAGAACGAAAAATAAAACAGTAATTATTGTTGCACAAAGAATAAGCACAATTTTAAATGCAGATAAAATAATTGTTCTAGAAGAAGGTAAAATGGTAGGAATAGGAACACATGAAGAATTAATGAAAAACAATGAAACATATAGACAAATTGCTTTATCACAATTATCTGCAGAAGAATTAGGTGAGAAAGGAGGAGAGTAAATGCCAGGACCAATGGGAGGACCTATGGGAAGAGGTCATCAAACAACAGCGAAAGCAAAAGATTTTAAGAAAACAACAAAAAAATTAATAAAATCATATTTAGCAAAATATAAAATAGCTATATTTGTTGTAATATTATTTGCAGTAGGAAGTACAATTTTTACAATTGTAGGACCAAAGATTTTAGGTAATGCTACAACAGAAACATTTAATGGTTTAATGAGTAAATTATCTGGCGGTTCAGGAATAGATTTTGGGAAAGTCGGACGGAATTGCTTTAACTCTAATTGCTTTATATATAATTAGTGCATTATTCTCCTTCGTTCAAGGATTTACAATGACAACAGTTACACAAAAAATCACATATAAATTAAGAAATGATATAGCTATAAAAATAAATAAATTACCAATGAAATATTTTGATAAAAAGACAAATGGAGAAGTTTTATCAGTTATAACAAACGATATTGATACATTAAGTATGAACCTTAACCAAAGTATTACTCAAATAATAACATCAGTTTGTACAATTATAGGAATACTTGTAATGATGATTTCTATAAGTTGGCAGATGACATTAATATCATTGATAATATTACCAATTGCAGGAATTTTAGTTAAATTTATAGTAAGCAAATCACAAAAGTATTTCGTTAGACAACAAGATTATTTAGGTCATGTAAATGGTCAAGTAGAAGAAATTTATGGTGGATTAAATATAGTAAAAGTATTTAATGCAGAAAACAAAGTAACAAATGACTTCAAAAAGGCAAATGACGAATTATATAGGTCTGCATGGAAATCACAATTCTTATCAGGTTTAATGCATCCTATTACTAATTTTATAGCAAATATTGGTTATGTAGGAGTTGCAGTTGCCGGAGGATATTTAGCTGTTAATGGGACAATTACAGTAGGAAATATTCAAAGTTTTATCCAGTACAATAAACAATTTACACAACCAATAAATCAAATTGCTCAAATTTCAAGTATGCTACAATCAATGGCAGCTGCTGCAGAAAGAATATTTGAATTTTTGGAAGAACCAGAAGAAGTTATAACTGCAAAAGGAAATATTGATACATCAAAATTAAAAGGAAATGTTGAATTTAAACATGTTAAATTTGGATATGACCCAGATAAGATGATTATCAATGACTTCAATGCAGATGTAAAAGAAGGTCAAAAAATAGCAATAGTTGGACCAACAGGAGCAGGAAAGACAACTATGGTAAAACTATTAATGAGATTTTATGATGTTAATTCTGGAGAAATTGATGTTGATGGTCATAATGTAAAAGATTTCGATAGAGGAGAGCTTCGTAAAATGTTTGGTATGGTTCTACAAGATACATGGCTATTTGGTGGAACAGTAAAAGACAATATTAAATACAGTAAAGAAGATGCAACAGATACAGAAGTAGTAGAAGCAGCAAAAGCAGCACATGTACATCACTTCATAAAAACACTTCCAAATGGATATAATTCTATGATAAATGAAGAGTCAACAAATATATCTGCAGGACAAAAACAATTGCTTACAATTGCAAGAGTTATACTTGCAAATCCTAAGATATTAATTTTGGATGAGGCAACAAGTTCAATTGATACAAGAACTGAAATTCAAATACAATCAGCTATGGATAATCTTATGAAAGGTAGAACAAGTTTCATTATTGCTCATAGATTATCAACTATTAAAAATGCAGATTTAATTTTAGTTATGAATCATGGAGATATCGTTGAGCAAGGTACTCATGAGGATTTACTTGCTAAAAACGGATTTTATGCTGATTTATATAATAGCCAATTTGAAGTTGAAGAGCGGATAGATTCTTAAAAATTTGAAAAATAATTTAAAACTACTTGTAAAATTCGAAAAAATGTGCAATAATACTAATATCATATATAAAAACAATAAAAAAGAGGAGTACATTTATACTGGCTTTAAAGAGAATAGAAGTCAAAGGCTGAGAGCTTCTTAAGAAAAAGATAAATGGAAGGTAGCTTTTTTAGTTGATATTTTGAAAACCGTAAAAGGAAAAGTAGTTATATCCGTTTAAGCAACGTTAAAAGCTAAAGAGATGTAAATTGGAAATCAATTTATAATTAAGGTGGTACCGTGAAGAAAATTCGCCCTTATGTATATATATGCATATGGGCTTTTTTGAACTACAACAAATTAAAATCAGCATCTTGCACATTTTTGCCTTATTATCAAACTTCAATGTACAAAAAGTACATTTTCAGCTTGCTAATTCAGCAAAAATGCACAATATACTAATTTTGATTTGTTTTAGAAGATATAATTAAATTAATGAGATTAAAGGTCCGTCCCTAAATCTCTAAAAACAGGGATTTAGAGAACCGTCCCCTAATCCCGGTAAAGGAGGAAAAAATTATGGAGAGCAAATTTAATCCAAAAGATTTTGAAGACAAACTATATAAAGAATGGGAGGAAAAAGGATATTTTAAACCTAGCATGGATAAAACAAAAGAAAGTTTTTGTATAATGATGCCACCACCAAATGTAACAGGAAAACTTCACATGGGGCATGCATTAGATGATACAATACAAGACATTTTAATTAGATATAAAAGAATGCAAGGATTTAATACTTTATGGCTTCCAGGAACAGACCATTCATCAATATCAACAGAGATGAAAGTTGTTCAAAAATTAAAAGCTGAAGGAAAAACAAAACAAGACTTAGGAAGAGAAAAATTTTTAGAAGAGGCTTGGGCATGGACTAAACTTTATGGTGGTACAATAGAAAATCAACAAAGAAAACTAGGTTGTTCATGTGACTGGGAGAGAAGAAGATTTACACTTGATGAAGGATTATCAGAAGCAGTTTTAGAAGAATTTGTTAATTTATATAATGATGGATATATATATAAAGGAACAAGGATGGTAAACTGGTGTCCTAATTGTAATACAGCGATTTCAGATGCAGAAGTTGAATATAAAGAGGAAGATTCTCATTTATGGCATTTAAGATATAAATTAAAAGATGAAGATAGATATGTTGAAGTTGCAACAACAAGGCCAGAAACAATGCTTGGAGATACAGCAGTTGCTGTTCATCCAGATGATGAAAGATACAAAGATATTGTAGGAAAAACTTGTATATTACCAATAGTAAATAGAGAAATTCCAATAATTGAAGATGAATTTGTAGAAAAAGAATTTGGAACAGGATGTGTTAAAATCACACCATCTCATGACCCTAATGATTATCAAGCTGGACTAAAACACAATTTAGAGTTTATAGAAGTTTTTGATAACAAAACAATTATGGGTGATTTAATGCCAGAAGTTAAAGGAATGACAGCATTAGATGCCAGACCAATTGTAGTTGAAAAATTAAAAGAATTAGGAGCATTAGTATCAATAGAAGATTATACTCATAATGTTGGAAAATGTGAAAGATGTAAAACAACAATAGAACCAAAAGTTTCAGAGCAATGGTTTGTAAAAATGGAAGAACTTGCAAAACCAGCATTAGAAGCAGTTAGAAATGATGATGTAAAATTTGTTCCAAAAAGATATGAAAAAACATATTTTAATTGGCTAGAAAATATTCAAGATTGGTGTATTTCTAGACAACTTTGGTGGGGACATCAAATACCAGCTTACTATTGTGATGAATATGGACACATAAATGTTGCAAAAACAAAACCAGAAAAATGTGAAAAATGTGGAGCTACTCAATTACATCAAGACCCAGATACATTAGATACATGGTTTAGTTCAGCATTATGGCCATTTTCAACACTTGGATGGCCAAATAAAGACTCAGAAGATTTAAAAACCTTTTATCCTACAAATGTATTAGTAACAGGATATGACATCATATTCTTCTGGGTAGCTAGAATGGTATTTTCAGGATTATATGCAATGAAAGAAAAACCATTTAGTGATGTATTAATACATGGAATAGTACGTGACAGTCAAGGAAGAAAAATGTCAAAAACCTTAGGCAATGGTGTAGACCCAATAGAAGTAATAGATGAATATGGAGCAGATAGCTTAAGATTTTCAGTATTATCAGGAACTACAATGGGAAATGACATAAGATATATGCCAGAAAAACTTGAACAAGCATCAAATTTTGCAAATAAGATGTGGAATGCAGCTAAATTCATTATAATGAACATGCCAGAAAAAGAAAAACTAATTAAATTTAGAGAAGAAAATTATAATGAAAAAGAAAATTCATATAAAAAAGGTTCATTAAAATTAGAAGATAAATGGATTATCAACAAAACAAATAAATTAGTTTCAGAAATAACAACAAATATTGATAATTATGATTTAGGAATAGCAATAGATAAACTATATAGCTTTATCTGGAATGAATTTTGTGATTGGTATATTGAATTTGCAAAAATATCTTTATACAATGGAACAGATGAAGAGAAAGTACAAACAGCATATGTCTTAAATGAAGTATTTAGAACTTGTTTAAAACTATTACATCCATTTATGCCATTTGTAACATCTGAAATTTATAATGATTTAGTAAACTATGATGGTAAAGACTTAATGGTATCTGAATGGCCAAAAGCAAAAAGTGAAGATGGTAAATTTGAACATGATTTTGAAGAAGAAATAATCGAAAAAATAAAAGAAATAATAGTAGAAATCAGAAATGTTAGAAGTACAAAAAATATACATCCAAGTAAAAAAGCTGAATTAATCTTAGTAACAAATAGATATCAAGATGAATTAAAACAAGCAGAAGGAATATTGCTAAAATTAGGATTTGCAGATTCAGTGAAAATTCAAGATAATAGTAGTAATGTTTCAGAAAACAGTATTCATATAGTAACAGACGGAATTGAAGTATTTATTCCATTAGAAGGCTTAATAGATTTAGAAGAAGAGAAGAAAAGAGTTGAACAAGAAAGAAAAAGGCTACAATCTGAAATTGAAAGATGTGAAAAAATGCTATCAAATCCAGGATTTATGAACAAAGCACCACAAACAAAAATTGATGAAGAAAAAGAAAAATTAGCTAAATATAAAGAAATGCTAGAGAGGATTTAAAAAACAAAGACTCTTTGACGACTAATAAATGAGAGAGTGTTTAAATCGAGGCTTACCACAAAAGGTAAGCCTTAAATATTTCTATAGATTAAAATATTTTGGTATTGAAATAATGGTCTCTATATTTTGCAGGAAGAGTTTTTTCTTCTGCTAATAATTGAACGACATATTTTAGTTTATTTATATCATAGCCTCTTTTTTGAATTAACTTATAATCTTTTTTAAATTGATTGCTATATCTAACTTTTAGCACTATTTATCCAACTCCTCAAACATTTCATTTACATTATCGAAAGTCTTGCTTAAATTTTTACCATTTTTTGTATCTTCCATTGCTTGTATAGTTTCTTTATTATATCTAGGTTTTCTAATTTCAAAAGGGATACCATCATTTAATATAACTTGATTTAAAAATACATTTATAGCTTCAGTAATTGATAACCCCAAATCCTTTAAAGTTTCTTCAGCTCTTTGCTTAACAGTAGGTTCTATTCTTATATGCAAAGTATCTGTTTTAGCCATAATCCAACACCTCCTATACTCTATTATATGTATTGTATCACATTTTATACACAAAATCAATACATTTGATACAAAATAAAGTTGTTTTTATTTATGTATATAATGTTATATTGTTAATTTAATATTTTCTAATATATTTTATTCATTTCCAATGCACTTGTCGAAAACTTCTTATGAATCGACAAAACTTCTTATTTTTTACTCTTGGAAAATAATGTAAATAGTGCTACAATTCAATTAGAAAAACAAAGGGGACTTGGTTGAAAAATAATTACAATTCTTTTCCAACCAGGTATGAACCTTTAGAAAGGACTGAGATAAAATGACGTCTAAATTTTATGAAAAGGACAAGCTATTGGTCTTTAAAATATCAGATGAAATTGATGACCATAATGTTCAAAAGATAAGGGGGAAAGTTGATTATGAGATTGAGAGATATATGCCAAAAAGAATTGTATTTGATTTTGATAGTGTTTCTTTCATGGATAGTGCGGGAATAGGTCTAATGATAGGTAGATACAAATTTGCAACAATGTTAGGAGCAAAAGTTGAAATGATAAATGTACAAGGTAATGTAAAAAGAATTTTTGAGATGAGTGGAATTTTAAGATTAATTCCTATTGTGGAAGATATAAAACTTCATTTATATAGGTAGGAGGATAAAAATAAATGAAAGAAAAGTGTGAAAATGAAATGAAACTTGAGTTTATAAGCAAGTCTAGTAATGAGGCATTTGCAAGAGTTGCAGTTGCAGCATTTGCAGCACAATTAGACCCAACAATTGAAGAATTAGCAGACATTAAAACAGCAGTTTCTGAAGCTGTTACAAATAGTATTATTCATGGTTATGAGGACAAGCAAGGAATAATAAAAATAGTATGTAAGCTAAAAGAAAATGAAATTATAATAGAGATTTCAGATACAGGAAAAGGTATTGAAGATATCGAAGCTGCAAAAGAGCCATTATACACTACAAAACCAAACTTAGAAAGGTCTGGAATGGGATTTACTATAATGGAAAGCTTTATGGATAGTATGGAAATAGAATCAATAATAGGATTAGGCACAAAAGTTACTATGTCAAAAAAGATTAAAGAAAAAGAAGAAAAAACTGAAGATGAATTTGAAATGTTAGTAAATGACTGATGCAAATTTACTAATACAACAAAATAAGGGGTACATTGATATATGTGTGAAGAAGATATACAAAAAATAGAGAAAGCCCAAAGTGGAGATAAAAAAGCTTTAGAAGAATTAATTGAAGAAAACAATGGGCTTATATGGAGTATAGTAAAAAGATTTTATGGAAGAGGTCATGAACCAGAGGATTTATATCAAATTGGATGTTTAGGATTTATCAAGTCAATCAAAAGGTTTAATACAGATTTTGAAGTCAAATTATCAACATATGCAGTTCCATATATGATAGGAGAAATAAAAAGATATATTAGAGATGATGGACCAGTAAAGGTTAGTAGAAGTATAAAAGATTTAGGAATAAAAATAAGGGAATTACAAAGAGAAAAAATGAATAAACAAGGAAAAGAACCTAAGATTCAGGAAATAGCAAAAGAGCTAAAAGTAGATTTAGAAGATGTCATTTTAGCTATGGAAGCTACAAATTCTGTTGAATCAATTGAAGGTACAAAACATATAAATAATAAAGATGGAAAAAGTATAAGTTTATTAGATACATTGTCAACAGAAAATAATGAAGAAGAATCAATTACAAATAAATTAGCGATAGGGCAGTTAATAAAAGATTTAAAAGATAGAGAAAAAGAGATAATTTTATTGAGATATTACAAAGAAAAAACTCAAGCACAGGTTGCAAAAATTCTAGGAATTAGTCAAGTACAGGTTTCACGATTAGAAAGAAAAATATTAGAAAATATGAGAAGAAAAATGACAATGTCTCATTAGGGACATGAGAGGAGAAGATGAAATTATGAAAAAGATTGCTATATATTTTCTAATGTTTATTTTTATTTGCTTTATTTTACCAGCACTTTTAACAAAAAATGATATAGCAACAACTGCGCTAGATGAAGCAAGCAGTGAAGAAGAGAGCGGAACTAACCAAGAAAATCAAGTAGAAAGTAATACACAATTTACAGAATATAATTATGAAAATTACGGAACAATAAAGTTATTACATGCTAAAACCGGAGAAGTAGAAGAAGTGAAATTAGATGATTATTTGTGTAATGTTGTATCAGCAGAAATGCCAGCAGACTTTGAATTAGAGGCATTAAAAGCACAAGCAATAGTTGCAAGGACTTATACCATATATAAAATACAAAACAAAAAACATGATAATGCAGACATATGTGATGATTCAGCTTGTTGTCAGGCATGGATTTCAAAGGAAGATAGACTAAATAGATGGGATGAAAATTTAAGAGAAAGTAATTGGGCAAAAATTGAGCAATGTGTATATGGGACAGCTGGAAAAATCATTACATATAATAATCAGCCAATAAATGCATTCTTTCATTCAAATAGTGGTGGAACAACGGAATTGCCAGTAAATGTTTGGGGCGGAGGAAGTGACATGCCGTATTTACAAGTTGTAGAAACCTCTGGAGAAGATGCATATAGCCAATATGCTTCTGAAGTACAATTAACTCAAGATGAGTTATTAGCAAAGCTAAAAGAAAAATATTCTGATATACAAATTGATTTTAATAATGATGAAGATATTAAAATATTGGAATATACAGATAGTAATAGAGTAAGAACTGTTAAGTTTGGAAATTATGAAATATCAGGTACAGAAGCAAGAAGTATTTTTGGGCTAAGGTCAACAAATTTTGAAATAACTAAACAAGATGGAAATATAAAATTTACAGTAAAAGGATATGGCCATGGTGTTGGTATGAGTCAAACAGGTGCTGATAGTTTGGCAAAACAAGGGAATAATTGCGAAGATATAATTCATCATTTTTATACTGGAGTAGAAATAAAAGAAGTAAATGATTTAAATTAAAAAATAAATTACAAAAATGTATATTCTTCTTAAAACAGGAAATACTTGTAATATATATATAAGTATTTGAAAGGAGAATATTATGGGAAGAAATAATAGAAGAATGAAAGAGATGTCTACAAGTGATAAAATCATTTTATATTCTACAATAGGAGTGATTATATTAGCAGTCATAATTACAGGTTTATTTCTATACAGTAAAAATTTAAATGATGAGGTCAAGAATAGTAGCATGAGCCTTGAAGACATGGCAAACTTAACAAACAATACTTCACAAGAAAGTGAAAGTGCAAGCACAGAAATAGGAAAATCAGTAGAAGAAGCTGAAAATGAAATGAACAATACAAATAGCACAAACAGTATGAATAGTACAAATACTAGCAATAGCATAAATTCTAATACAACAAACACTAATAATAGTGTAAACAATACAAGTAATAGTAGTGCAAATAATGTAAATGCTACAAATACAGCTAATTCGGTAGCTACATCTACAGAAAATCAAGAAAGTGAAACAAAAAAAGAATTGAGTTTCGAAAAACCAGTAGAAGGTGAGATGGTAAGAGAATATGCAAAAGACAGTCTAATTTATTCTGAAACATTACAAGAATGGACAACTCATACTGGAATAGATATAAAAGCTGATAAAACAACAGTAGTAAAAGCAGCAGAAGCAGGAACTATAAAATCTATAAAAAATGACCCTAGATACGGATTAACAATAGTAATAGAACATGATGACCAATATCAAACTATATATTCGAATTTATTGACTTCTGAATTTGTTGTTGAAGGAGAAAAAGTTGAAAAGGGACAGGCAATAGGAACTGTTGGAAATACAGCAGTATTTGAGATTGCTGATGAACCACATCTTCATTTTGAAATCTGGAAAGATTCTCTACCAGTTGACCCAACTACATTAATGAAATAATGTAACAAAAATGTAATATAAAAATTATTGACTTAATTATTGAAAATGTATACAATAGATACATAATAATTAAGTCTATTTTTGTAGATAGAAAAAAGTACATTGAAAAGTTCATATTTTGTCTAAAGTAATTAGTATTGAATACTATTTACAAAAATGGGAATAATTATATATAAATAATAAATGTAGATTTTTCTTATACAAAAATATTAGTTTATCTTTAATAATAATTTTAAAAATTTTGAACTAGTAAAAATCAACAAAAGAGGGAGGAAATTTTAGATGAACATGAAAGGAGAAAAAGGCAAAAATATGAAAAATAAAGGAATAACATTAATTGCTCTTGTCATAACTATTATCGTGTTGTTAATTTTAGCAGCAGTATCAATAGCGACTTTAACTGGTGAGAACGGAATACTAACAAGAGCACAAGATGCAAAAACTAATACTGAGATTGCAGAAGAGAAGGAAGCAATAGGAATTGCATATAATGGAGTGATGGCAGATAGTTTAGGTACAGGTGTAGAAGCAGAAAAATTACAAAATGAATTAAGAAGTAATGGATATACTAATGCAACAGCAGTAGATAATGGAGATGGAACAATAACAGTAACATTTGATTCTGGAAGGTCATATACAATAGACGCAGATGGAAATATATCAGACCCAGAAGAAGCAAATATAATAGCAACAATGAAAATAGAAGGAACAAGAGTAACAAAGCCACCAATGCCTACCGAGCGGAAATTTTGAGCATGTAACAGGAACAGATGTAAATAGTGGATATGTAATAAGAGATAAAGATAATGGGAATGAATTTGTGTGGGTGCCAGTAGATCAAGATCAAAAAATCCAAATAAATGTAACAAGTAAGGAAGAAGATATAGAAAGTATAACATTAACAGACCCATATGGAGACCCTATGACATTACCAAATATAGATAGTTTAGGAAAAAGTTATAATGAAAGTGTAAATCCGACAATAAATGGACCATATGTATTAAAGGTAAACACAGCAACAGAAGAAAAAACAACAATATTAGGAGTTCATAGTTTATATGCAATAGATGTAATGGCAGATTGGATGTTAACAGAAGAGTATGCTGAAAGTAAAGGAGCAACATTAAAAGATTTATTATCAGAATTAGGATGTACAACAAAAGAGGAAGCATATCCAATATTGGGACAACAATATAAAACAACGTATCAAGAACAAGATAGTGAAGTAGAACTAAATCATAGAGAGTTAGTAGAGAAAAGTGGAGGATTTTATATAGGAAGATATGAGGCAAGTTATGATGATAGTGTAAGTGATGGAAGAGTGGCAAGTAAGAAATCTACAAGTACGAGAACATCAAGTTCTACACCATTAACCAATGGCATGTTATGGAGGTACGTATCACAAATCGATGCATTAGACAAATCAAAAGAAATGTATACAGGAATAAGTACATTGTTAACAGGAGCAGCATGGGATAGAACATTAGGATGGTTAGAAGAGACTGGAGCAGTAACTTCATTTGAAATAGTAGTAGATAGTTCAAAATGGGGAAATTATAGTGATGACGAATTTTCTAATACAACGGGTTTAATTAATACAGGAGAATGCGGTGAAACAGAAAAAAATCACATATATGACCTGGCAGGAAATTTATCTGAATGGACAACAGAGGCCGGCCGTACTACTAGTCGAGTTTATAGGGGCCGGTAATTACATCTATTCAGGTTCTAACCATCCAGCTTGCTATCGTGGC
>CAWVDV010000052.1:0-3636 GCA_963928115.1 Bacillota bacterium
AATCAGGAGAAATACCATATACAGCATATTTTGCTAAGAAAAGTTATATAGAAAATAATGAAGATACAATTCAAAAATTTACAAATGCAATATATAAAGGACAGCAATTTGTAAAAGAACATACAAGTATGGAAATTGCAGAAGCAATTCAAAGTTTCTTCCCAGATACAGACATAGAGCAATTAGCTAATGCAGTTCAAAGTTATAAAGATATAGATGCATGGAATGAAACACCAGTTTTAAAAGAAGAGGCATACAATAGATTAGAAGAGGTTATGACAATGGCTGGTGAATTAGATGAGAAAGCACCATATGAAAAAGTTGTAAATAACAAATATGCAGAACAAGTGAAATAAAATTTCTAAAGAAGGCAAATTAGAATTTTCTAGTTTGTCTTTATTTTTAAAAGAGAAAAAGAAGAAACTACAAAATAAATTTTTACACATTAATTTCATGAAAAATATTGACAGCAAAAACTTATGATGATATATTTACTCTAGAATAGGAGTTGGTGATATGGATATCGATTATTATTTAATTGGGCAGAGAATAAAAGAAGCAAGAAAAAATAAAGGATATACACAAGAAAAGTTAGCAGAAGAGATTGATATAGCGGTTACATATCTATCTAGATTTGAAAAGGGGCATCCTATAAATTTAAAAAGATTAGCCCAAATAAGTCAAGTCTTAGATGTATCTATGGAATATTTATTATCTGGTACAGTTCCAAAATCAGATAATTACTTAAATAAGGACTTTGAAGAGATACTTGAAACATGTAGCCCAGAGAAACTAAAATTAATATATAATATTGCTAAAACTATTGTAGACCAACCAGAAGAAGAGTTTATAGGAGCAGATATATCAGATGAAGAAACCAGTGATAAGAAGGATGAGAAGCAAAAGAAAAAATACAATGATATAAATGGCTTTTGTTTTGTAGAAAAATTAAAGAAGTAAAATGTTGACTTTTCTATGTAAAATAGTATAAACTAAACAGGTAGAAAACTAAAATAGAATGTTATGATTTTAATATAATATTCTAGCAAATTATTAAAAATTATAGTACAAGGAAAAACAAAAGGTGATAATAAATGTATTTAAAACGATTAGAATTACAAGGATTCAAATCCTTTGCAGATAAAACAGTATTAGAATTTATGCCAGGAATAACAGCAGTTATAGGACCAAATGGTTCAGGAAAAAGTAATATTTCAGATAGTATAAGATGGGTGCTTGGAGAGCAAAGTATGAAATCCCTAAGAGGGACAAAATCTTTAGATATTATCTTTGCAGGAACTCAAAATAGAAAATCTTTAGGATTTGCTGAAGCATCACTTGTTTTTGACAATAACGATGGAACACTTCCAATAGAATATACAGAAGTAACAGTTACAAGAAAAATATATAGAAGTGGAGAAACAGGATATTATATCAATAAAGTGCCATGTAGATTAAAAGATGTTTTAGAATTATTCATGGACACAGGAATAGGGAAAGATGGTTATTCTATAATTGGACAAGGTAAAATCGATGAAATTTTAAGTAATAAATCTGAAGATAGAAGACACATATTTGAAGAAGCGGCAGGTATTGTAAAATTCAGAACTAGAAAAGCCGAAAGTGAGAAAAAACTAGAACATACTAAACTTAATTTATTACGTATCAATGATATTCTAGCAGAAATAGAAGCAAATATTGAGCCTTTAAAAGCTCAATCAGAAAAAGCAAAGAAATATTTGAGTTTAAGAGAAGAATTAAAAAGTATAGAAATAGGCTTGTTTCTACACAATATAGAAAAGTATAAAACAAGCTTAGAAGAAATTGTAAAAGATGAAGAAATATATACAACTCAATGTGAAGAAGAAGAAGAAAAGTTAGAGAAAATAAAACAATTAAAAGAGGCATTGAAAGAAGAAGTTGATAGAATTACAAACCAAATTGAAGAAATGTCAAATATAGGGTTTGAAAGTCAAAAAGAAATTGAAATGCTAAATTCTGATATAAATGTTGCAAATACTAGAATAAATAATAATGAAGAAAATAAACAAAGATATGAAAAAGAAATAGAAGAATTAGAAATAAGAAAAAAAGAATTAGAAGATGAGATAAAACAAAAAGAAGAGAAAAGAGATAACCTAAAACAAAATAGAGAGAAATATGAAAAAGAGTTAGAAGAAAAAGAAAAAGCATTAGAAGAAATAACTAAGAAATTATCAAGTAAAGAATTAGAAATTGAAGGATATAAAAAGCAAGTAGAAGAAAACACAGATAGAAAATATGAATTGCAATCTCAAAGTCATGAACAAGATATTAATTTTGAAAATGATGAAAAAAGACAAAGACAAATAAAGTCTGAAATTTCTAATTATATCTCTGAACTTGATGCAACTAGATTACAAAAAGAAGATATTTCAAAAGGATTCTATGAAATAGAAAGTAAAAGAAATAGCATATTAAAATCATTAGAAGAAATAAATGTAAAGAAACAAAGTTCTGACCAAAAAATTAAAGTTTATAATACTCAAATTAATCAGCTAGAAAATGAAATGAGAATAAAAGAATCAAGATTACATTTTTTAGTTGAAACTGAAAAAGAAAAAGAAGGATATGTAAAAAGTGTTAAAAGTCTTTTAAAAGATTGCGAAAATGTAAAAGAACTTGGAAAAGGAATGCATGGAGTTTTAGCAAATATAATAGATGTTCCAGAACAATATCAAACAGCAATTGAAATGAGTTTAGGAATGTCTTTACAAAACATTGTAACAGATACTGAACAAGATGCAAAAAGACTAGTAGAACACTTAAGAAAAAACAACTTAGGAAGAGCATCATTTTTACCAATTGCATCAGTACGAGGAAAAAAACTGGATAAAATAAAAGGAAAAGAAAATGGTGTTATAGGAATTGCATCAGATTTAATAAAATTTGATAAAAAATATGAGCAAATTATTGTGAGTTTACTAGGTAGAACAGTAATTGTAGACAATATGGATAATGCAATAAAAGTTGCAAAACAAAATGGATATACCTTTAGAATAATGACACTTGATGGAGATATGATAAATCCATCTGGTGCAATAACAGGAGGTTCTGTTGCTAAGAAAACGGTAAATATTCTAGGTAGAGGTAAAGAAATTGAAAAATTACAAAAAGAGATAAAAGACATCAAACAAAAAATAGAAAAAATAAAACAAGAAAAAGAAGAATTTGAAAATTCAATTGAAGATACAATAGAAATGGCAACAAGCTTAGAAAAAGAATTGCAAGAAATTGATATAACATATGCAACAGAGAAGCAAAAAGTTGTTGCAATAGATGAGAACATTGAAAAATTAGAAAAAAGATTACAAAAATTGAAAGATGAAAAGCAACAGTTAGAAAAACACAAAGAAGAGGCTAAAAATACAAAGCAAGAAATAGAGAAGGAAATTGAAGAATTAACAAATCAAAATGAAGAATTAATAAAAGTTATTACAGAGTTTGCAGAGCTTAATAAAGATAATCAAAAATATGTAGATGACTTGAATTTCGATATCACAAATTTAAAAATATCAGTATCTTCTTTTGATGAGAGTGAAGCTTCTATTGAAGAAATGAAAGAAAGAATAAATATGGATATTGAAAATACTTTAA
>CAWVDV010000053.1:0-29109 GCA_963928115.1 Bacillota bacterium
CATATCTATTTTATTATTATTTTGGGAAAATTACAAGTACATTTTGCAATATTTATAATAATTTAAAAATAAACGCAAAAAAACAGGGATTTAAGGACCGTCCCTTATTCCCTGTTTCATTTATGAAATTATGCTAATATATCAGCAACAACTCCTGAACCAACTGTTCTACCACCTTCACGGATAGCAAATCTTAATCCTTTTTCAATAGCGATAGGTGTGATTAATTCGATTGTCATTGATACGTTATCTCCTGGCATAACCATTTCTGTTCCAGCAGGTAATTCGATAACTCCTGTAACGTCTGTTGTTCTGAAATAGAATTGTGGTCTATATCCATTGAAGAATGGTGTATGTCTTCCACCTTCTTCTTTAGTTAATACATAAACTTCTGAAGTGAATTTTGTATGTGGATGAATTGTTCCTGGTTTTGCAAGAACTTGACCTCTTTCAATTTCTTTTCTATCAATTCCTCTTAATAATGCTCCGATATTATCTCCAGCTTCAGCTTGATCTAATAATTTTCTGAACATTTCTACACCTGTAACAACTGTTTTCTTTCTTTCTGTTGTTAAACCGATGATTTCAACTTCGTCAGAAACTTTAACTGTTCCTCTTTCTACTCTACCTGTTGCAACTGTTCCACGTCCTGTGATTGTGAATACGTCTTCAACTGGCATTAAGAATGGTTGATCAACTGGTCTTTCTGGTGTTGGGATGTAACTATCAATTGCATCCATTAATTCTTTCATAGGTGCATATACTGGATCATTAGGATCAGTAGATGTACTTTCTAGAACTTTTAATGAAGATCCTTTTATAATTGGAATTTCATCTCCTGGGAAATCATATTCTGTTAATAAGTCTCTAACTTCCATTTCAACTAATTCTAATAATTCTGGATCATCTACCATATCACATTTATTTAAGTAAACAACGATGTATTTAACACCAACTTGTCTAGCTAATAAGATGTGTTCTCTTGTTTGTGGCATAGGTCCATCAGCTGCTGAAACTACTAATACTGCACCATCCATTTGAGCTGCACCTGTAATCATGTTCTTTACATAGTCAGCATGTCCTGGACAGTCTACGTGTGCGTAGTGTCTGCTTTCTGTTTCATATTCTACGTGAGCTGTGTTGATTGTGATTCCTCTTGCTTTTTCTTCTGGTGCTCCGTCGATTTGGTCATATGCTTCATATTGAGCTTGACCTAATAAAGATAAATATTTTGTAATAGCTGCTGTTGTTGTTGTTTTTCCGTGGTCTACGTGACCGATTGTACCAATGTTAACATGTGGTTTTGTTCTTTCAAATTTTGCTTTTGCCATTGTTTAAATCCTCCTTTTTAATTTGGGCAAAAGAGATGATTTTTCTCATTCTCTATTACTCCTTTATATAATTTTAAATTTAATAACGTAATAATTATTTTGCATAAGCATTTTATAACATTTTATTGAAAAAATCAATACCTTTTAGCAAAAATGTGCTTGACAATGATTTTAAATCAATTTATGCATTTTTTGCTCTTGCAGAAATAATATTATCTAAAACTGATTTTGGCACTTCTTCATAATGAGAAGGTTCCATTGTGTAAGTACCTCTACCTTGAGTTTTAGAACGTAAATCAGTTGCATAACCAAACATTTCTGAAAGTGGTACAAATGCGTGAATGTCTTGCATTCCGTCATTTCCTTCCATACCTTCCATTCTTCCACGTCTAGCATTAACATCTCCTATAACATCTCCCATGTATTCTTCTGGAACTGTTATTTCAACCTTCATAATAGGCTCTAGGATAACTGATTTAGCTTGTTTACATCCTTCTTTGAATGCCATTGAAGCAGCAATTTTAAATGCCATTTCTGATGAGTCAACTTCATGGTATGAACCATCAACTAATGTACATTTGAAATCTATAACTGGATATCCAGCTAAGATACCGCTTTCAGCAGCTTCTCTCATACCTTGTTCAATTGGTTTAATATATTCTTTTGGAACTGCTCCTCCAACGATTTTGCTTTCGAATTCAATTCCTTTACCTGGTTCTAATGGTTCCATTTCTAGCCATACGTGACCATATTGTCCACGTCCACCAGATTGACGAATAAATTTTCCTTCTACTTTTACTGCTTGACGGATTGTTTCTTTGTAAGCAACTTGTGGTTTACCTACATTACATTCAACTTTAAATTCTCTTTTTAATCTATCAACGATGATATCTAAGTGTAATTCACCCATACCAGCGATAATAGTTTGACCAGTTTCTTGATTTGTATATGCTTTAAATGTTGGGTCTTCTTCAGCAAGTTTTGCTAAAGCTACTCCCATTTTTTCTTGAGCTACTTTGTCTTTTGGCTCAATAGCAACATCTATAACTGGTTCTGGGAATTCCATTGATTCTAATATTACAGGATGATCCATATCACATAAAGTATCTCCTGTTGTTACTTCTTTTATACCAACAGCTGCTGCAATATCTCCAGCATATACTTTATCAATATCTTCTCTGTGATTAGAATGCATTTGAAGAATTCTTCCGATTCTTTCTTTTTTACCTTTATTAGAGTTTAATACAGTTGAACCTGATTCTAATGTTCCTGAATATACTCTAAAGAAACATAGTTTTCCAACAAATGGGTCTGTTGCAATTTTAAATGCTAAAGCTGCAAATGGTTCATTGTCATCAGTTTTTCTTTCAACTTCATTACCATCTTCATCAACACCTTTGATATGTGGTATATCTAATGGTGATGGCATATAGTCAACTATTGCATTTAATAATTCTTGAACACCTTTGTTTTTGTATGAAGAACCACATGTTACTGGTACTATTGTGTTTGCAATTGTTCCAGCACGTAAACCTTTTTTGATTTCTTCTACTGTTAATTCTTCACCTTCTAAATATTTCATCATTAATTCTTCGTCTTGTTCTGCAACTGCTTCTATCATTTTGTCATGATATTCTTGAGCTAAATCTTTCATATCATCAGGAATATCTGTTTCTTCGATTTCTCTTCCTAAATCATCTTTATGAATGAAAGCTCTCATTTTAATTAAGTCAACAATTCCTTGGAAATTGTCCTCTGCTCCAATTGGTAATTGAACTGGAACTGCATTTGCTTTTAATCTATTTTTCAATTGATCAACACAAAGCATAAAGTTAGCTCCTGTTATGTCCATTTTATTTACATATACCATTCTTGGAACTTGATATTTATCAGCTTGTCTCCAAACTGTTTCTGTTTGTGGTTGAACTCCACCTTTTGCAGCTAAAACTGTAACTGCACCGTCAAGAACTCTTAGAGATCTTTGAACTTCTACTGTAAAGTCAACGTGTCCTGGTGTGTCAATAATATTAATTCTATTATTGTTCCAGAAACATGTTGTAGCAGCAGATGTAATTGTTATACCTCTTTCTTGTTCTTGTTCCATCCAGTCCATTGTAGCAGCACCTTCGTGAACTTCCCCTATTTTATGTGTTTTTCCAGTATAAAATAATATTCTTTCTGTTGTTGTTGTTTTTCCGGCATCTATATGTGCCATGATTCCTATATTTCTAGTTCTTTCTAGTGGGTATGCTCTTCCTGCCATTTTACTTTATTTCCCCCTTTCTAATTTTACCATTTATAATGTGCGAAAGCCTTATTAGCTTCAGCCATTCTATGTGTATCTTCTTTCTTCTTGAATGCTCCACCGTTTCCAGCTACTGCATCCATAATTTCACCAGCCAATTTTTCAGCCATAGTTTTTTCATGTCTATTTCTGCTATATGCAACTAACCATCTTAAACCTAAAGTTTGTCTTCTTTCAGGTCTAATTTCTAATGGAACTTGGTATGTTGCTCCACCAACTCTTCTAGCTTTAACTTCTAGAACTGGCATAACATTTTCTAAAGCTGCTTCAAATACTTCTAAAGGATTTTTTCCCTCTTTTTCTTTTATGATATCAAATGCATCATAAACTATTTTTTGAGCAACTGTTTTTTTTCCATCTAACATTATGTTGTTTACTAATTTTGTAACAACTTTACTATTATATATTGGATCTGGTAATACTTCTCTTTTTGCTACATATCCTTTTCTTGGCACTATTCTTCCCTCCTTCTTTCTATTGAATACTTAATAAAGCATTCTCGGTACTCTGAAAAGTTTTCCTCTTTTCCGTATAGTGCTATATAATCTATTCTAAATTTAAGTACCTTAAGTTTAGTAGAATTACAAGCACTTACAAAATCTTATGAAATTAATTCAAAGTAGTAAATTGTGCATTTTTGATAAATAAGACAAGCCGAAGGTGTACACCTAGTACATCGAGGTTTGTATTATTTAGCGAAAATGTGCAAGTTGCTGCTTTCAATTGATTTCAGTTATTTTTTTGGTTTCTTAGCTCCATACTTAGAACGCGCTTGCATTCTATCTTTAACACCTGCTGTATCTAATGTTCCTCTGATGATGTGGTATCTAACACCTGGAAGGTCTTTTACCCTACCACCTCTAATTAATACAACACTGTGTTCTTGTAAGTTATGTCCTATACCTGGGATATAAGATGTAACTTCATAACCATTAGAAAGTCTAACTCTGGCAACTTTTCTTAAAGCTGAGTTTGGCTTCTTAGGTGTAACTGTTTTAACAACTGTACAAACTCCTCTTTTTTGTGGAGATCTGCTATTAGTTTGCTTTTTGTTTTTCATGTTATATCCATGTTGTAAAGCTGGTGCAGTTGATTTTGTTACTCCTGTTTTTCTACCTTTTCTTACTAATTGATTAATTGTTGGCACTTAAATTTCACCTCCTGTTTTATTTTAATTATGTCTTATGACTTTTACATGTAATATTTTTGAAATATTTGTGTTTATAAAATCAAAAGACCGTTACGGAATTGCATAATTCATGCACTTTATCGTAACGGTTATTATTTTATCATTTTTTGCTCAAGAAGTCAACAAAAACTTGGAAATTTTTTCTTATTTAACTTCTTCTTTATCATTTTGATTCATTATTTCTTGTACATCTTTTGCAGTTTGTTCTTGTGATTGTTTTACAGCCTCATTTGCTTTTTCTTCAATGTGATTATCCTTATTTGCAATCCTTGGCACAAAATCTTTTGCTCTAATAGATTTTCCTTTTGCTTTAGCAGCACCCTTTTCAAATCCGTCTTTTGCAACATTAAGCATCCTGTTATCTTTTACTCCGTCTATGGCTTTGTTTTTATCAAATAATCTTCCTATAACTTTTGCACCTAATTTTCCTTCACTTCTAGCAAATTTATTCAGTCTTATTTTGTCTAATATTCCTATTCCATCTAAATTATGTGTTAATTCAAATGGTAATTTGTTTTTCTGATAAATGCTAGTCACATAATCTTTTAATTGTTCTGGATCATGTTGTAATACACCTACTATCTCTGGATTTACTTTTCTTCTTAATCGTAATGCTCCAAATCTTCCTCCTGCAACTTCCCTACAAATATTTTTTATATCTAATCTTTTAAATTGAGATTTCTTATTTTCTAAAACTTCTGCAATAGAAATTTTATCTTCTTTTCCATTTTCATCTTTATAAAAAATATTTCCATCTGCTTCTTGAATTTCAATATAAATTATCTTATTACTTGGTTTTTCTCCTTTGTCTTTTTTAGCGGTTGGCGTAGTTGGTTTAGCACTACCTCCTGGCTCTAATCCCATTTCTCTTCTTACATCATTTATAATTCTATTTGTCTCAAAAATGTTTTTATCATTTTTTCTCACAGATCCATTAATCGGATTTTCTTGTATTATTTCATTTGGTTCTAAATGTATTTTTGAATAATCTTTACTTTCATTTTCCAAATCTTTTTTAGCATTATTGATTATATCACTTGTTTCAAAAACATTTTTTCCACTCTGTTGATTTCTTTTTAATTCAAAATCTATTTTTGGTGTTTTTTCTACTTCTTCTGCTTCTTCTTTCTGAGGTTGTTCTTTATTAATATCTTTATCTTTTTCAATTCCTATATAAACTCTATCATCTGGTAATTCTGGTAAAGATTTTATAGGATCAATTAATTTATTTCTATATTCATCACATCTATTAATAGAACTTTGTAACTTTGTAATCTCCTCATTTAATTTCGCCCTATCATCTTGAAGCTGTCTAAAATCTTGCCCATTTATTGGAACACCATTTTCGTCATATTTATAAGTAAATTGAGACAATTCAAAATTCTTAACTTCAATTTCTAGTTTTTTCTTTGCAATCTGGGTTTCTAATGATTTTTTTTCTGTCATTAAGTCTTTTCGAGTCTTATCTTGTAAATCATTTAGTTCACTAACAATCTTCTCTCTTACTTGTTTTTCATTCTTTCTTTTTGTTACTAACATTTCTTCTTTTTCATTATTTAATTTTTCCATCTCTGCAACTTTAGCTTCTAATTCTTTTTTGCTTTCTTTAATTTGCCTTTGATATTCATCTTTTACTCGAAAATCACTAATATTCTCCTCTTCACGTTCTAATTTCTCAATATGCATTTTAAGTCTATTTTGTTCAATTTGATTATCCTTAATGTCATTTAATTTATTTAAGTATTCTGTATTTTTAGCTGTTTTAGTATAATTTCTCTCTGTTTTCTCATAATTCTTAATTATATCTTCTGTTCTATTCTCCTCCATTTTTTACCCCTTTCAGAATATAAAATATTCACTTAAAATATCACTTATAAATAATTATAACAAAAAAACATAATTCTCGCAATAGAATTATGTAGATTTTTACTATTTTTAATCAAAATGTCATATTTTAGTAATATTTGTAATACTTCTTTCTGCTAATTTCATATATCTTTCTTTTTTATCTCTTATCCTTTTGCCTTCTAATTCTGGTAATATACCAAAATTTGCATTCATAGGTTGGAATTTTTCATTAGGCGTAGAAATATATTTAGCTAAAGCTCCTATTACAGTAAATTCTGAAAAAACTATACCATGCTTTTCTTCTCCGTCCCCAAATCCTCGTTTTTGGAAATCTTGCCATCTACTAACTGCATTTATTCCTGCAACTAAACCAGAGGAAATTGATTCAACATATCCCTCTACTCCTGTTATTTGTCCAGAAAAATATATATTTTTATTAGTTTTTAAATTATATGTTTCATCTAATAATTTACTTGAATTTATGTATGTGTTTCTATGCATTACTCCATATTTAACAAATTCTGCATTTTCTAATCCAGGTATCATACTAAATACTCTTTTTTGCTCTCCATATTTCAAATTTGTTTGAAATCCCACTAAATTATATATACTTGCTTGTTTATCATCTTGCCTTAGTTGTACTAAAGCATATGGTCTTTTTGCAGTTCTTGGATCATCAAATCCTACTGGCTTTAATGGTCCAAATCTTAATGTATCTATCCCTCTTTTTGCCATTATTTCTATTGGCATACATCCTTCAAATATTTCTCTTTTCTCAAATTCATGTAATGTAACCACTTCTGCATTTACAAGTTCTTCCCAGAATTTTTCATACTCTTCTTTTGACATTGGCAAATTAATATAACTCTGTTCTGAAGTTTCTTGTTTTTCTAATCTTTTCTTCCACTGTTCAACTGATTCTTCTTTCTTTTTTTCTTGGTTATATCTATCTCCATAAAATGCTATATCAAAATCAATACTATCTTTTAAAACTATTGGAGCTGCTGCATCATAAAAATACAACTTATCTTGTCCAGTTATTTCTTGGATTTGTTTTGCTAGTCCATCAGATGTTAATGGACCTGTTGCAACTATAACTATTCCATCTTTAGCTATATCTTCAAGGTCTGTTACTTCTTCGTTTATAATTTCAATTAATTCATTATTTTTTATTGTCTCAGTAACTTTATGAGAAAATTCTTCTCTATCCACTGCTAAGGCTTGTCCTGCTGGCACACCTGTTTCATCTGCAATTTTTATCAATAAAGAATCTAATCTTCTCAATTCTTCTTTTAATAATCCACACGCATTTGTTAATAAATTAGATTTAAAAGAATTACTACAAACTATTTCGGCTAAATCTTTATTACTATGTGCAGGTGAAAATTTTTTAGGTTTCATTTCAAAAAGTTTTACTTTTATTCCTCTTTTTGCAACCTGATATGCTGCTTCACATCCAGCTAATCCTCCACCTATTATTGTGATATACTCCTTCATCTTTCTTCTCCATTTTCTCCTCTATTATTTTGATGCCTTTTAGCTATTTCTTCCGCTTCTCTTCTAACTTCATTAATATCATATTCTTCTAATCCATAATTTTGGATATAACCCTTCCTAAATTCCAAATAATTCAATTTATCTCTAAATGTAGCATAAGCATTTTCATCAATATCAAAAGCTTCTTCCTTTAGATCTTCAAAACATTGCATAACCTTTTTAAGCCCTTCTATTCTTTCATCTAAATCTGACTTAGGAATTTTATTATAACTATCTATACTATCAATTAAATTTAAATTCAATTCTTTAGCTCTTTTTAAAGTTTCTCTTTCTTCAAATTTTTGATACCCATTCTTTTTCATCATTATCACACACCTTTAAGAAAATCATTTTATCTTTTTTGAGTCATCACCACTTAATTATATATCTGAAATCACTATATCATAAACTCAACTGTTTTTCAACATTGGTTATTAGTGCCGTCCCCAAACTAACCAAAAATGGTCACTCCGAACCTGTCCCCAAAGTGACCACAATGACCAAAATTAATTAAACAAATTCATTATTTCTTCTCTTGATAATTTGTTTATAAATGATGTTCTTGTGCTTAGCATATTATCTACTAATTCTGATTTCTTTTGTTGCAATTCGTATATCTTTTCTTCAATTGAATTTTTTGTTATTAGTTTATATACTTGCACATTATTTTTTTGTCCAATTCTATAGGCTCTATCAGTCGCTTGATTTTCTGTTGATATATTCCACCATGGGTCATAATGTATTACCATGTCAGCACCTGTCAAATTTAATCCTGTTCCTCCTGCTTTTAATGATATCAAGAATATTTTTATATCTGGATTACTATTAAATTCATCCACCATTCTAATTCTTTCATCTACTTTTGTGCTTCCTGTTAGTTTATAATATTGAATATTTTTCTTTTTTAACTCTTCTTCTATTATTGGGAACATTGATGTATATCCTGAAAATAGTAATATTTTGTGTCCACCTTCTATTGCATCTTGTACTATTTCCATACATTGATTTAGTTTTCCGCTTCCTTCTTTATAGTCTTTTATAAACAGACTTGGATGGCAACATATCTGTCTTAGTCTTGTTAGTACTGCTAATATTTGCATATGACTTTTTTCATATCCATTTAGTTCTATTTCTTGGAATAAGTCTTGTTTTGCTTGTGCCAAATAAGTTAGATAGATACTTCTTTGTTCTTCTTTCATTTCATTATTCAACACTGTTATTGTTTTATCTGGCAATTCTGTTAGTACTTCTTTTTTATTTCTTCTTAGTACAAATGGTTCTATTAGCATTTTTAATTTTGCCATTGCTTTTTCATCATTATCTTTTACTATTGGCACTTCATACATTGTTTTGAATTGCTTATATGTAAATAAATATCCTGGCATGATGAAGTCAAATATTGACCACAATTCTGCTAATGAGTTTTCTATTGGTGTTCCTGTTAACGCATATCTTGTGTCTGCTTTTATTTGTTTTATTGCTTTTGCATTTTGTGTATTGCTATTTTTTAAATATTGCGCTTCATCTGCTATTATATATCTAAATTGATATTTTTTATCTTTATATAAGTCAATATCTCTTTTTAATAGGTCATATGATGTAATTACTAAATCATAGTTTTCTATTTCTTTTATTTGTCTTTTTCTTTCTGATAAAGTTCCCCTAATTACTAATATTTTTAAATCTTTTGCAAATTTGTTTGCTTCATTTTGCCAGTTTAATGTTAGTGAACTTGGTGAAACTACTAAACTTGCTCTTTCATTTTCTTCATGGTTTTTAGCTTTTTCTACATAGTCAACAATTACTGATAACATTTGAATAGTTTTACCCAGCCCCATGTCATCTGCAAGTATTCCCCCAAATTTATATGAGTCCAAAATTTTTAACCATTTAAATCCTGTTTTTTGATAATATCTTAAAACATTATTTAAATTTTCTGGGATTTGTATTTCATCTTCTAAATGCTCTTTATCCAAGTTATTTACTATTTCTCTATATTCACTATTTTTTGTTACTTGTATACCTTTTTTGCTTTTTAATAATTGGTTTAGGTATAGGCTCCTATAGGCAGGTAGAACCACTTCTCCTTTTTCTAGTTCTTTATAATCTATATCCATTCCAGTAACAAGTTTGTCTAAAAAGTCAATCTCTTTATTATCTTCTAGGTCTAAAAAACTTCCATCTTTTAATCTATGATATTTCTTTTTTAATTGATATTTTTTCATTATCTTTTGTAATTCTTTTATATCTATGTCTAAATCATTTAAATCTATTGATAATAAATTATTTTCTACTTTTACTCCAATATTACCAATTTTAGCTTGCCTAATTTGTTTCATTTTGAATTTTTCTGTTGCTAAAACTTCAAATCTTTTCATATATACATTTATATCTTCTGTTAGAAATTCATAGATTTTGTCATTATCAGGTAATATAAATCTTAGATTCTTTGTATCTAGCATAAATCCTGTTTTTCTAAATATATTTAATGCTTTTGTTTCTTGAATCATGTTTCTTGGAAATTTTAGTTCTTGTTTCTCATCTAATGGATTAAATTCATTATTTTCATAACCAAATAGTACATCTGCAACTAAATAGTCTTGTTCATCAAAATCTAAATATACTTTTACCACTAATTCTTTTGGCTTGTATTTTTCGATTTCTTCTTCTGATATATTTTCGATTTTTATTGCTGCTTTTACTTTTGGCATTATTATTGAAAATAGCTGTGTTAATTCTTCTTCTCCCAAAACTATTTCTGTCATATAATTTTGTCTAAAAAATTCTAATAGTTTTAAATTAGCATTTTCAAATTCTTTACTACATCTATATATTTTTTTGCTATCTAAAATATATTTGTATTCTTTTCCTTTCAAAATACTAACATTAAATATTTCTACATTTGGCAAAATTACATATTGATTATCTGATTTCTTTTTCAATGTAAAAGATATTTTTGGGTCTTCAGTTGCAAATTCAATTTTTTCACTTAAATAGTCTTTTTGAAATTCTACTTGTTTTCCTTGTAATATTTCAAATAAATCATCTATTCCACTATTTCCAAGCAAAATGCTTGTCTCACTTAGTGCTTTTCCATAATAACGATAATTGCTATTTGAATTTGAATTAGCATATTTTATAATTTCTGCATATTTTAATAAAAAATCAAGTAGCTTTTGACTTTCTTCATCAAACATTTCTTTAGTATGTACAAATTGTAGTTTTTCTCCATATTTATAGAATTCTTTTTCCATCATTCTTGTATAAAATTCTGATAGATTTTTTATTTTATACATTCGTTTGTTTCCAATTTTGAATTCTACTTTCATATCTCCTAAAAATTTATCATAAATTACTTTAGGCTCTAAATGTATTGTTCCTTTATTTTTTAATTCTTCATCCTCACTATCAATTCCATCTATTTCTTCATTATAAAATGTATTTACCATTTGCCTAAAGTTTCTATATTGCATATTATTACTTGTATTTAGTTTTTCTTTTCTTTCATTTATTATATTTTCCGGCTTTTCATATTTTTTTCTGTAATTCTCGTCTTCTGCAAATGTCATGACAGCTGCTAATGTGTGTTTGCAAACTCCGTAGTGATTATAATAGTCTTGACAATTACAAGTAATATCATCTATTTCGCCATTACTTACTGATATATATGTTTTATATGGTTCAGAGCCTACTACCCTTCCTCTTATAGCAAAATTATTACTGTCTTGATATTCTACTTCTATTATTTCAACTCTTCCTAATGATTTATACATTCTTGCTTTTTGTGTTCTTTTGTCTCCAGCATCTTGACACAAACTGTCTAATATTTGTTGGCTTACTATCATAATCTCTCACCTATAATTATTTTTCTTTTTCTCGGCAAAAGATTATATAATATTTTTCAAAAAAAAGCAAGTAAAAAAGAGCGAAAAAAATGTCACGAAACCGTGGCACTTTTCATCTTCACTATCATTACTAAGATTTTATTTTTTCTACATACAACTTATCATTTACAACAACTATTGTGTACTTATTCATTTTTTCTATATCTTTCATTTCTTCTGTATTAGCATATCTCTCTATCTGTGCTTTTGCTTCTTTTTGCTTTTCTTCTATTTTTCCTTCTTCACTCTTTTTTAGATATTTAAATTCTACCATTATAGCATTGTATCCTTTGCTTCTATCTCTTGGTATTAACACTATGTCTGGATATTCTCTTTCTACTTCTAATTCTGATTTTACTGAATATATTTTTAAATTCATTACTATACAATAAAATATTAGTTTTACATATTTTTCATCAAATCTTTGATAATCTCTATTTGATAAATTCTTTAAATATTTTTGTAGTAACTCAACGATTTTATCTATTTTTCCTTCTAATGCTATTTCTTTTGTTATCTCTGCATAATTTTCTTCTATATCTACCTTTATTTCTTCTCCTAATATTTTTAAAAAATATTGTGAATATATTTCTTTCATAACTTTATTTGGTATATTTAGTTTTGGATAACCTGCCACTTCATCTTCTATTGTTAAATATCCTAAATAATATAGCATTGACACTAATTCTCTTTCTGTAAATTCCATCGCTGGATTAAATTTTTCTACTATATCCGATAATATTCCTTCTCCTGATACTGTTTTTTCTATAATTTCTGCTCTATTTTCTCCTTTGCACAAATCTAACATTTTTCCCAATTTGCTATAATCACTTGCTATATTTACATCTATTAATTGATTTGGTATTTCTTTAAATCTTATATAACTATTTAAGAAATATAGGCACATATTTGAATTATACATTTTTTCTTTCCCTTTTAAGGAAAATCTATATCCGTCATAATTTTCTTTCATTATTGGCAATATTTCTTCTTGTTCTTCTTTGGATACATTTTGTTCTTTCATTAATTTCCTTAATTCTTCTTCTGTAAATCCCATCATTTCATTAAAATCTCTATCTTGTGTCATATCTAATCCTATGTTAAATCCTGATGTTAAACTATCTAAGGTTATTGGGGCTACTCCTGTTATAAATATTCTATCTATTACACTCTCTGTTCCCTTTTTCAATATTTCATACCACTTTCTTATCTTTCCATTTTTTGATACTAAATCTTTAAATTGATTAGGATTAAATCCCAATAGTTCATTTGCAAAATGGTCATATTCATCTATTATTACATATATTTTCTCTTTTGCTCTTTGAATACCAAAAGCTTTTATTAAATTATCTAGTATATTTTCTGCTTCATCTTCTTCATTAATATAAAAGTCTAATCCATATTTTTCCACAAACACTTTTATCGAAGATGCTACTTCCCTTTTAAAGCCTCTTATTGTAGTTTCCGTATCTGTTGTGTCTATTCCTGAAAAATTGAATCTTAATATATGATAGCTATTTTTCAAATTTGTTGGATTCTTACCTATATATGTATCTTTATATAATTCTTTAAATTCTCCTGTTTTTTTGATATCATAATAATTTTCTAAAACACTTGTAAATAATGTTTTCCCGAATTTTCTTGGTCTCAAAAACATTATTCTTTTTTCTGCTAAATTTTCTAGTTTTTCTATATATTTTGTCTTGTCTACATAGTAGTAATTATCCTCTATTAATTCTTGATAATTACTTATTCCATAAGGTAATTTTTTCATTTTATTTACCTCTCTTTCTATTTATTTCTAGTTTCAATTTTACTATATAATATGCTAAAAAGCAAGTACAAACAATCCTATTTATTGAAACTAAAAAGACAATTAGCTAGATTTTGAATCTGACTGAATTGCCTTTTTAACTTGATTTTTCCTTTTCATTAATAATTGTTTTTTCTATGTCACCGCCCATAGTAGTTTTTTTTTATTATTCTTAGCATAGTATTCTGCTATAAGCTCGTCCAACTCTATGCTCAATTGATAAATCACACTATAATCTTCTCCATTCTCTATACTTTTATTCAATTTATCTCTTAATTTACAAATTTCATCATCTAACATACATCATCTCTCCTTTTCTTTAATTTATCTTCCGTATATTTATAAATTACCACATTATTTGTCTCAAGTCAAGTATTTTCAATGGTTTTTGCCAACTTTCGTACGACGAGTTTTTATGATTTTCGACATTTTACAACATATAAAAACGGTAAAAATCCTATTTAGAATTTACTACCGTTTTTTCAACATTTTTTTCTTAGATATTTTTTGAAAATATTTAACCTTTATTTTCATTTTTTGCAATAATTGAAAGAACCATTCTATCCTCTCTAAAAACTTGTCTCAAAACTTGTTCAGTATACTCTTTTGAAACACCATCAATTTCATCTAAATAATCAAAACTATTAATACCTTTAAAGAAATCTGCTAAAAAAATTCTAGAAATGTCAGTCACATCATTATATTCTTTAACATATCCACCATAAATCATTTTTCTAGTTCTCTCAAAATCCTGTTCATTTATTCCATTTTCTCTTAAATTTTTAACTTCTTTCTTAAACTCATCATAAACCACTTCTGGATTACTTGATTGCCCATCAATTAAAACATGTGCATAAATATTTGTAAATTCATAACTTAATCCTGGTTGAGCATAGATAATTCCGTCTTTATATAATTTTTGGAATAATCTCGAACTTCTTCCCATTATTAAATTCAACAATATTTCAATCGCTATATGTTTTTTAACTAAATCTGATTTATTTTGATTACAATTATTTTGAACTGTGTCTTTTATTCCTATCGTATAAAGTGGTTGGCTTACTTCTAATTTTTGCTCTATTTTTTCTTGTACTATTGTTTCTGGTTCTTCTGGATATATTCTTTTTATTTCTCCATTTGCTTTTTTATCAATTAATCTCTTTTTTACTTCTTCTAGCATTTCTTCTGGTTTAAAATCTCCGCATATAACCATTACCATGTTTGAAGGATTATAAAATGTGTTATAACATTTATATAAAATCTCTTTATCTATTTTGCTTATTGTTTCAATTGTCCCAACTATATCTATCTTTACTGGGCACTCATGATACATCGCATTCATCGCATTTAAATAAACTTTCCATTCAGGAGAATCGTCATACATTCCGATTTCTTGTCCGATTATCCCTTTTTCTTTTTCTACGTTTTCGTCTGTAAAATATGGATGTTGGACATAATCCATTAATTCATCCATTGCTTCATAGAAATTATCTGTACATTCAAATAAATATGCTGTATGGTCATTTGTTGTATATGCATTAGCATCAACTCCTAAAGCTGTTAATACATCCAAGCTATTTGTACCATTTTCTTGTTCGAACATCTTATGCTCTAAAAAATGTGCTACTCCATTTGGTACAACTGTTGGTTTTTCTTCTCCAGGAACTACAAATTCATTTTCTAATGAGCCATAATGTGTTCCCCATATCATGTATTTCTTTTTCATACCTGGTTTTGGTATTATCATAACTGTTAATCCGTTTTCTAATTTTTCTTTATATACTCTTTCTTTAACTTTCAAATTTTCTATAAGTTGCATACTTTTCCCTCCTATTTTAGTCTTTTAAAAAGTAAATTGTATTTATACTTACTGAGTTTGCTATTTTAACAATATCATCTTTTTGAACTTTTTGTACAATTTCTTTATATTCTTCTGGACTTATCTTATTATTTGATAGCTCTTGTCCAAAATAATATGTGATACCAGTATCTTGTTCATCATCAATTAAATCTATTGTTGATATTATTCCTTTTTTAGCATTTTCTATATCTTCTTCTGTAAAGTCTCCTTTTTTCATATCATCAATTTGTTTTTTTACAATTTCTAATGCTTTTTCATAGTTGCTTATTTCTATTCCACAATTTATAAATATATTGCTTTTTTGCCTTATATAACTAGAACTTGCAACATATGCTAAATGTGCTTTTTCTCTTACATTTTGGAACATTTTAGAATTCGCTGTTCCACCTAAAATACTGTTATATAATAATGCATCATATTTTTGTTTCTCATTTTCTAACTTAATATCTAATCCTAAAACTAATTTTCCTTGTGTTACATCCATTGATTCTGTGACTACATTTTCTTTTTCTGCATTTTTAGTTGTCAATTTTGGCATTACATAGCTTGGTTCTCTTTCTTGTAAATTTTTGATATTTTCATTTTCTCTGATGATTTCTTCAATATCATCTGGCAATATTCCAGAAACAAGAATATCAATTTTACAATTTTTAATTAACTCTTGATAGTATTCATATAGATTTTTTCCATTTATTGCATCTAAATCTTCAACATATCCGAATTTATATAATCCATATGGCTCATCTTTATACATTTCTTCAATACATCTATTTAAAGCATATCTTGCTTTGTTATCTATTTTTCCTTCTATTCTTTGCTTTATAGTATTTTCTTCTTGCTCTACATATTCTTTTTTGAATTCTCCATCTTCAATATATGGATTAAATACTATTTCAAGTATCTTTTCAAGTGTAGTTTTCAACATATTTTCCTTTTGTTGTGGAATAAAATCATCATTTATTGTTTCCATATAGAATTTTAAAACTTGATTATCTCCAATTTTATCTAGTCCGCAATCAAAACTTGCTCCATACATTTCTTCCATTTGCTTACTTATTTCTTCTTGTGAAGGCATGTTTTTAGAACCTCTTCTTAAAATTGTTGATATTAATGCATTTTTAGTTACATTTTCTCTAGTTAACTTTGTTGTTAAAAATACTGCTACTAAATTTGTTTTAAATTTATTTGTATTAAGCTCATGGAATTCTATTCCTTTTTTTATTTCTTTTTCTTGATATTGCATAAATTTTCCTCCTCTTTATTGACTTTCAATTTTTCATATTATTTATTATACACTTATTTACTTAATTTTATATATTAAATTTATAAATTTTATTAGTTAGAAACATTTTTACCTTCAAAAGTTAAAATATGAAATTTTACGAAATTAAATGTGTGAATGAAAGAATATTACAAATTCTTAAATTATAAATTAGGAGAATCTTAAACTTGTCTTTGAGAGGTGCCTGATTTATAATGTTAGAATTTGTATATTCTATAATGTTAGCCATTTAATAAGTAAATTTTATATTTTAACTTAGAAAATATATCATAATTTTAATAAAAAAATTGGAAGTCTTATGTTATATGTACATCCTTAACTTCCAATCCAATCCTTTTAATTATTATACTAAAATTTTCTTTTTCTTGCAGCTTCTGATTTTTTCTTTCTTTTTACACTAGGTTTTTCATAGTGTTCTCTTTTACGTACTTCCTGAAGTACTCCATTTCTTGCGCATTGTCTTTTAAATCTTCTTAGTGCGTCTTCTATATTTCCATTATTAACTTTTATTTCTGACATTTTTTATTCCCCTCCTTCCGGTCCATACGAAAAGTGTATGTGGGATAACCCTATTTAACGTTATTAATTATACCTTAAAGGCCTACTATTGTCAATAGCTAAGAGGTAAATAATGATGCTATAGCATTGAAAAGTGAATTTTCAAACAATAATTGTCTTATCCATCCATTAGTAAATGGGATATACCATAAAGCCACTAATATCAATACTACGACTATTATTGTTAATACCAATGCTATAATATCTTTTTTGGTTACTTCCTTCATTTCGTCCCTTTTAGGCTTGTTTTTATATAGTTCCTTACATAGTTCTACTATTCCAGAAAATGAACCAACTTTATGTTTTTTCATTCTTTCATTAAAATCTGCTGCTTCTTCACTATTTTTTTGTCCGTGATTTGTGTGTTTTAGTTTCTCTATGAGTGTTATTAGTATTATTCACGTTGTTAATATTTTTTTGTGAATTTTCATTTTGCTTTTGATTATATTTTTTATATAATTCTGCTTGTTCTTGTTTTTCTAGTTCAGCATCATATTGTTCTTTCATAAATTCATCTGTCAAAACACTATATGCTTCATTTATTTCTTTTAGTTTTTCTTCAGCATAATTTTTCTTTTGACCTGTGTATAAGTCTGGATGATATTTTTTTACTAATACTTTATATGCCTTTTCTATTACTTCTTTCGAGGCCTTTTTATTAACCTCTAATATTTCATAGTAATTTTTCATTGCTATTCCCTACTTTTCTTTTTTCTCTTTAGTATTTTCATTTTATCTCAAAAAAAAGAAAATAGCAATACCTTTTGCTACTTTCCTAATCCCTATTCTCCAAAAATTGCTTCAAATTCGTCTGCATTGATTTTTTCTTTTTCTAGTAGTATTCCTGCAACTTGATGTAGTTTGTCTATATTGTCTGATAGTATTTGTTTTGCTCTGTTATATCCAGTATCTACTATTCTCTTTGTTTCTTCATCTATTACTGCTGCTGTTTCTTCTGAATATTCTTTAGTATGACCAAAGTCTCTTCCTAAAAATACTTCTTCTTGGCTAGAACCTAACATTAATGTTCCGATTTTTTCACTCATTCCGTATTTTGTAACCATACTTCTTGCAATTTTTGTTGCTCTTTCTATATCATTACTTGCTCCAGTTGATATATCATTTAATATTAGGGCTTCTGCAACTCTACCACCTAGTAGTGATACAATGTTTTCTTCCATTTCTGTCTTAGACATGAATGATTTATCTTCTGTTGGTCTATACATTGTATATCCTCCAGCCATTCCTCTTGGTACTATTGATATTTCATGTACTGGATCTTGTGTTTCTAAGTAATGGCTTACTACTGCATGACCTGCTTCATGATATGCAACTAATTTATTTTCTTTTTCACTTCTTACTTTTGTTTTCTTTTCAGGTCCCATTGTTACTTTTATCATTGCATCTTCGATTTCTCTCATTCCTATTTCATTCAGGTTTCTTCTTGCTGCAAGTAATGCTGCTTCATTTAATATGTTCTCTAAATCTGCTCCTGCAAATCCTGATGTGTTTTTAGCTATGACTTTCAAGTCTACATCATCAGCTAATCTTTTCTTTCTTGAATGTACTTCTAATATTTGTTCTCTTGCTTTTACATCTGGTAATCCTACTACTATTTGTCTATCAAATCTTCCTGCTCTTAGTAATGCTTTATCTAATACGTCTGGTCTGTTTGTTGCAGCTAATACTATAACTCCTTCATTTGCTGCAAATCCGTCCATTTCAACTAATAATTGGTTTAATGTTTGTTCTCTTTCATCATGTCCTCCACCAAGTCCTGCTCCTCTTTGACGTCCTACTGCATCAATTTCATCTATGAAAATGATACATGGTGCATTTTTCTTAGCTTGGTCAAATAAGTCTCTTACTCTTGATGCTCCAACACCAACAAACATTTCAACAAAGTCTGAACCACTTATTATGAAAAATGGTACTCCTGCTTCTCCTGCTACTGCTTTAGCTAAAAGTGTTTTACCTGTTCCTGGTTGACCAACTAATAAAACTCCTTTTGGAATTCTAGCTCCCATGTCTGTAAATTTCTTTGGATTTTTTAAGAATTGTACTATTTCTTCTAATTCTTCTTTTTCTTCATCTACTCCGGCTACATCATCAAACGTAATTTTGTTTTTGTCAGCAGGTGTCATCATTCTAGCTTTGCTTTTTCCAAATGTCATTGTTTTGCTTCCTGGATTTCCGCCTCCTGCTGTTCCTCCCATCATAAAGAACCAGAATATTAAGAATATTATTAATAATCCAAATGGAGTTAACAAACTAAGCACTGTTATGAATATTGATTGAGATTCCTCTTCTAAAGAAAATGCTCCATCTTTTAAGAATTCTTCTACATAAGTCATGAAGCTTCCCATATCTGGAATATTAACTTCTTTTTTTATTCTATCATCTTTTAATTCAACTGTAGCTGTTGTTCCATCCGCTTCTATTTGTATTGCTTCTACATTTCCTTCATTAATGTTTGTAATTAATTCAGAATATTGTAGTTTTGATTCGCTGTTTTCTACAATTGAAGATAAGACTACTATAAAAATTACCCCTATTATTAACCACATTGCTAATGTTTTAATCCCGTTTTTCAAATTAATTCCTCCTTATGTTTTGTTTTTCATATTGCTTTTATAACATATCACTTTTATTTTTTCAATACTTTTTTTATGACTTTTTTGTGACATTTCAATGGTTGTAGCGTTTTTTATTACGGATTTCTACACTTGACTCATGAAATAAATCTTATGATTTTTTATCAATATTTTTATTTTTTTATTTGGAGTCAAGTATTTATTACCTATATTCTTATCGCATAGTTTTATTATATCTTCTATATGTATCTTTTCTAATCCTTTAGAATTCCCAAAAAGTCTTGTTATAGTATATAATATAACCCTTGATTTTATTACTTTTTCTTGAATATTAAAAATTTTTAAATTTAATTGTATTTCTTTTTCTTTTTTACTAATTAGCATCTCTTTATATGCTTTTTCTACTTGCTTGTCCATATATTTTTCTTCTTCTGCCACTAGATTTGATAATCTATCTATTGTTTGTATTAGATTTGGATTAAATTCCTTCTGAATATACGGAATTAAGAGGTTTCTCACTTTATTTCTTGTATATTCATTTTCAAAATTTGTTTTATCAATTCTAGGTTGTAAATTTTTTTCTGTACAATATTCTTCAATTTCATTTCTTTCACATTCAATTAAAGGTCTTATATATTTTCCTCTTTTGGCCTCAATTCCTTTCAAACCATTTATTCCGCTACCCCTTAAGATATGCATTAAAACTGTTTCAACTTTGTCATTTTTGTTATGGGCAATTGCTATTTTTTGCGCATTTGTCCTTTCTAAAATTTCATTAAAAAAATCATATCTTGCTTTTCTTCCAGCTTCTTCTATTCCTATTTTATTATTATTAGCCATTTTTTGAACATCTATACTTTTTGAATAAAATTCTATTTGATTTTCTTCACAATATTTTTTGACATATTTTTCGTCTTCTTCCGCTTCTTTTCTAATCATGTGATTAACATGTGCAACTACTATTTCAAAATTCATGTCTATTTTTTCGTCGTTTTTTATATCCTTTAATATATCAAGCATGCAAATAGAATCTGGTCCTCCAGATACTGCTAGAACTACTTTTTCACCATTTTCTATCATGTTATATTTTTTTATTGTTTCTAAAATTTTATTTTTCATTTATTCCTCTTTTCTTTTTTCCCTTTTCCCTTTTCTTAATAAGCAATCTATAGCTTATAAAATCATCTACTAAAATACGTATTACTGCAATTACAGGTACAGCTAAGAACATTCCCAATATTCCAAAATATGCTCCTCCAACAGTTACTGCAAATAAAACTAATAATGGACTGATTTTTAATGATTGACCTACAATCTTAGGATTAATTATATTTGCATCAATCTGTTGTAATACAATAGTTACGATAAGCATCCATATTGTTTGGTTAAGTCCTCCTGTAATTAGTGTAATTAAAGCTGCAATTACAGTAGCAATTATTGCTCCAACATATGGTATCATATTGAATAATCCTATAAAGAATCCAAGTAATGGAGCATATTTAACTCCCATAATTGTTAATGCTATAGTAATTAAAGTACCAACTACTACTGCATCTAAAAATTGGCTAGCAATAAATTTAAAGAATACTTCATTTGAGCTATTAAAATATTTATTTACATTTTTATATGTTCTCTCTTTAAACATAGCAGATGCTACTCTTTTTAAAAATGCTATAATTTTTGTTCTTTCTGCTAATATGTATATAGAAACTATTAATGTAACAAATACATCAACAACACCAGTAACTGCCTGAACAGCTGTCATTACATATCCTATTATTTTATCCATTTCTAAATATTGTTTTATATCTATATGCTGAATACTTTGAATTGCATCATTTACAAAGTCACTTTTTAATATTGAATCTTCTGGTAATGCATTATATCTATCAATTGTTGTCTCATAATAACTTTGAATATTATTCAATAAATCTGTTACACTTTCTACAACAACTGGTAATATAACTCCTATTAAAACTACAAAAATTAATAAAACTATTAAATATACTGTTATTATACTTAAAACTCTTGCTTTCTTCTTTATGAATTTTGATTTGGCTTTTGAAAAGAATTTTTCTATTTTTCTACATGGCATATATAACAAATATGTTATAAAAATACCTGCTAGAAATGGCGCTATTATATCAAAAAATCTTCCTAAAGCTCCCATTACTGCATCAAAATTATTAAAGATATTATATACTACAATTATTGCAAAACCTAGCAAAAACCAGTATAACCACTTTTTCCAATCACTTTTTATTTTCTCCATAAATTTCAATCCTTTCCTTTTAGTGCTAATTAAGGGATTTGTGTTTCGCATTTAAGTGCCGTCCCTAAACTATCCAAAAATGGTCAGTCCAAACCTGTCCCCAAACTAACCACAAGTCCTACTGGGCAATGGTCACTTCCCATTACTTCTGGATAAATTGTTGCTTCCTTTATTCTGTCTTTCATATCTTTTGATACTATAAAATAGTCAATTCTCCAGCCTACATTTTTTTCTCTTGCTTTTCCCATATATGACCACCAACTATATTGTTCTTCTTTATCTGGATATAGATAGCGAAAACTATCTACAAATCCTGCATTTAATAGTTCTGTCATTTTTGCTCTTTCTTCATCTGTAAATCCTGCATTTCCTCTATTTGTTTTTGGATTTTTTAAGTCTATTTCTTCATGTGCCACATTTAAATCTCCACACATTATCACAGGTTTTGTTTCATTTAACTTTAATAAATATTTTCTTATTTCATCTTCCCATATTTGTCTATAATCTAATCTTTCTAATTCTCTTTTTGAGTTTGGTGTATAAATGTTTACCATATAAAAATCTTCGAATTCAAGTGTTATAACTCTTCCTTCTTTATCATGTTCTTCAATTCCTATTCCATATCTAACTGATAATGGATTTATTTTTGTAAAGATTGCTGTTCCTGAGTATCCTTTTCTTTCAGCACTATTCCAAAAACTCTTATATCCTTCAAATTCTAATTCTATTTGCCCTTCTTGACATTTTGTTTCTTGTATACAAAATATGTCTGCATTTATTTCTTTAAAGAATTCTTTGAATCCTTTATTTACACATGCTCTTATTCCATTTACATTCCATGAGATAAATTTCATTTTAATACCATTCCTTTCTAAGTAACACATCTGGTTGAAAAAGAATTAAATTTTGGCAAGGAAAACGAATTTAAAATTTATGAGACGTACTATTTATACGTTGATTAAATTTTAAATGAAGTTTGACGTAGCCAAAATTGTAATTATTTTTCAACCTTAATTCCTTTCCAGTTTTATAAATTACCATTTTCAAATAATTCTTTAATATATAACTCTTTATTTCTTAACTCATTGTTTTTTCCTTGTAATAAATTCTCAAAAAACATCACTAAATAATCAAATGTAGGATAAATTCCTTTTGGAATATTTCCATAATTACTTCTAACTAAGGCATTTCTAAAATATAAGCTATGTTCTTTAAACATATCATTATTAACATCAAATCCCATATTCTTAAGATATTTTTCA
Organism: Bacillota bacterium; assembly: GCA_963928115.1. Taxonomy (GTDB): domain Bacteria; phylum Bacillota; class Clostridia; order TANB77; family CAG-508; genus CAG-269. The sequence continues at coordinate 23,736 of CAWVDV010000053.1, forward strand.
ATAAATACCGCTGTTGTTCTAGTATTTCCTTCTCCAAAAGGATGTACTTGCCAAATACTTGAAGTAAATTTTGCGATATGTTTTATTAATTCATCATTGTTTAGTCTGGAATAATCAAATTCTTTTTCTTCTTTAAAATCATAATCAAAATAACTTTCAATATCTTGATAATTTACATATTTAACAGAATCTCCATTTAGGATGTCCTCTTTTTTAGTAATATTATAATTTCTATAATTACCAGCAAAGTCATAAATATCTTTAAACAAATATTTATGGATATTTTTTAGAGTAATAGGACTAAAACCAAAACTTTTATCTTCCAACAATTGAGCTATTCTTAAAGATACTAAATCGCATTCTTTTTCTTTTTGAATATTTACATTATTAGAATCTTGTGTTTCGTAATATGTTTTTAATAAATTCTCTACTTCATAGTATTTTAATTCTCCATTGATATTTTTTTGAGATAAGTCTAACAAATATTTAGAAGGTTCTAAATTATCAACCTTATTTAATCCAATACCTGTATCCCAATATTCCTGTTTCTTCTCAGTATCAGTTATCTCATTTTCTATTATATAATTTTCTTCATTTGACATGTAAAAACCTCCCAAATTTTTCTTTATACTACTTTTTTATATTATAGTCTAAAAATGCTCATATTTCAAGATAAAACTTGAAATATGAGCATTTTATTCTCAACATCTTAGTTAACTACACTTACTGTCATATATCTAACTCCCCATTGAAGAGCTTCTGCATGTGAATTAACGAATATGTCTATTTTGTTACCATTTATTGCGCCACCTCTATCTTCAACTGTATAGATGTGACCTCCTATATTTAATTTTGTTCCAAATGCGAATTTACTTGATGCTGCAACAGTTCTTCCTGCTGTTGCTTTTGTTCCTGAAGCTGTTCTTCCAGTTGCTTTACCACAACATTTACTACATGGACAATATGCTGTAATTTTATATGTTGTTCCTCCAGCAGTAGATGATGATGTTCTTGGTAATGCTGATGATCTTGATGTTTGAACTTTTTGAACTTGAACTATTTTATTAACTGGTTCCTTTATAACTACTTCAGATATTACTGTTTTTTCAATTTCTATATCATTTTGATATTTAACTTTATAAGTTACTTCTTTTAAACCATCTTTTCCTTGTTGTAAAACTTTATTTGTCGTTCCTGTAGTTGCATTTGTTGTATTTTTTGTTACTGTTTCATAAGGTATTGTCACTTGTTCTACAACTATCTTTTCAGTAACAGGTGCATAATTTTCTAATAATTGGTCTAATGATGTTTCTACACCTTCTTCTGAAATTTGTGCAATTTGCACCTCATTATATGATTTATCTGTTATTTTTATTGTTTCTCCTGCTGCAATTTCACTATCTAAGTCTGGTATTGTTTTTTGATTATCTTCTAAAATTATATTATTTTCTTCTAATATGTCTGATACTTTTGTTTTTGATGTTAATGCTGTCATTTCATATCCATTTTGAAGTACTATCTTAACATCATTTAATTGTGTATTTACTGCCATAACTCCTATTCCTGATATTAAAATAAGAATTATACTTATACAGATGATTTTCATTATAGAAATTGAAGCTTTTTCTTCTCTTTTCATATAAATTAATTACCTCCTTTTTGGCAACAAGTATATTATACTATTTTTTTCTTTTTTTGTCAAATTTTGAGATTTTTTCGCCGCAAAATACTTTGTCCGTAAACAAAGATGTATTTTTTGCTTTATATTATTTTATGCATAAGATTTCTCATTTATTACAGAATCTTCACTAAATTTTCACATAATTATTGTATAAAAAAAATTAATATGTTATCATAATTTTGTATATAATAATAAATATAGAATAGATTGGAGGAAAAAACATGATTGGTTGGATAATATTAGCCATTGTAGTTATTTTAGTAATCGCAGTAATTGCTATGTATAACAGTTTAGTTCAAGCAAGAATAAAAGTAGACAATGCTTGGAGTCAAATTGATGTACAATTACAAAGAAGATTTGATTTAATACCAAATTTTGTTGAAACAGTAAAAGGCTACATGACGCATGAAAAAGAAACATTCGAAAAAATCACAGATTTAAGAAGTTCTTGGTCAGAAACACAAACTGTAGCTGAAAAAGCAAATTTAGATAATGAATTATCAACTGCTTTAAAAACAATTATGGCTGTTGCCGAAAACTACCCAGATTTAAAAGCTAATCAAAACTTCTCAGAGCTATCAGAAGAATTAAGAAATACAGAAAACAAAATATCTTTTTCAAGACAATTTTACAATGATACTGTTACAATGTATAACACAAAATTAGAAGTTTTCCCTTCTAATATAATCGCAAACATATTCAAATTCAAAGCTCGTGAATTATTCACAACTGAAAATAATGAAGCTAGAAAAAACGTAAAAGTCAGCTTTTAAAGGGGACGGTCCTTAAAATCCCTGTTATCAGGGATTGAGGGACAGACCTTCAAACAAAAGAGGGACATTCTTTATATAGAGATGTCTCTTATTTAATAAAACGAAAGGAATTTACAAAATGTTTAGAAATATAAGAAAAAACAAAATAGAATCTGGAATAATCGTAGCAATTTTTATAATTGTAATAACATTAATTGTATACTATATTTGTCATGCATTAAGATTAGGAAGTTTATCAATTGTAATCGCTTTAGTATTCTCAATTGCAACTGCTTGGGGCTCATATTACTACAGTGATAAAATCGTACTTTCAGTAAATAGAGCTAGACCAGCAACTAAAGAAGAAGATTTAAAATTAGTTAACATCTTAGATTCTTTGATGGTTGCATCTGGTTTAGAATACAAACCTAGATTATATGTAGTTGATGACCCTCAACCAAATGCTTTTGCAACTGGTAGAAATCCTAAAAATGCAGTAGTATGTGTCACAACTGGTTTATTAGAAAAATTAGATTACTATGAACTAGAAGGTGTTGTTGCTCATGAATTGAGTCATATCAAAAACTATGATATCCTTTTAAGTTGTGTAGTTTCTGTTATGGTAGGATTTATTGTAATGCTAGCAGATTTATTCTCTAGATTTTTATTCTGGGGAGGAATTGGAGATAGAGATAGTGATAGTAAAGGAAATGGTATTTTAATGTTAATTGGACTTATTTTCTTGATTTTATCACCTATATTCGGTTCTTTAATGCAACTTGCATTATCAAGAAAAAGAGAATTTTTAGCTGATAGCACTGCAGTTGAATTTACTAGAAATCCAGAAGAATTGATTTCAGCTTTGCAAAAACTAGATAGCGATGAAAATCAATTACAAACTGCAAATAGCGCAACTGCTAATATGTATATTGTAAATCCATTTAAGAAAAACACTAAAGAAGGTAAGAAAAAATCTTCTAGCATTTGGTCTACTCACCCAAGCATAGAAGATAGAATCGAAGCCTTAAGAAATTTGAATTAAGCTCATCGCATTATCATATGTAATTTTCGCCACTTCCTCAAGTGGCATTTTTTTAACTTCTGCTATTTTTTGTGCCATAAACTTTACATTTCTAGAATCATTCCTTTTTCCTCTTAATGGTTCTGGCGAAAGGTATGGACTATCTGTTTCTATTAGCATTTTATCATTTGGTACTATTTCGATTATTTCAGATGCATTTTTTGAATTTTTAAAAGTTATTGGTCCTGCAAATGATATATAAAATCCCAATTTTAAAGCTTCTTTTACAAGTTCTCTATTTAATGGACAACAATGAAATACTCCTTTTTTCAAAACTTCATTCTCTTTTAATATTTGAAGTGTATCCATTACTGCTTCTCTTGTATGAATTACTATTGGCAATTGTAGTTCATTTGCTAATTCAATTTGTTTAATAAAAGCTTTTTGTTGTAATTTTCTTCTTTCAACATCTTTTTCCCAATAATAATCTAAACCTATTTCACCAATTGCAACAACCTTTGAATTATTTGTCACAAGCTGCTTTATTTCGCTTATGTTTTTCCACAATTCTTCTTCAGTTTGTGGAATATCATTTGGTGAAATACCACATGTTGCATAAATAAAATCATATTTCTTTGATAATTCTACTGCCTTTTTTGAGCCTTCTAGGCTATATCCTGCACTTATTAGCCTTGTAACTCCACTCATCTTTATTTTTTCTATAATTTCTTCTCTGTCTTCATCAAATCTTTCATCATCCAAATGTGCATGACTATCAAAAAATTCAATCATGAAACATCACCACCATTGCTACAGCATAATTTTTACAATGCGAAATACTAATATCTATATTCTCCTTTTGAACTCCCTTGATTTTAACTTGTGGTCTTCCTTGCTCATCATTTAAAATCTCCAAGTCTTTCCAACCTATTTCATACTTATCATTTAATTCTTTTGAAATCGCCTTAAATATCGCCTCTTTTGCGGCAAATCTTGCAGCATAATGCTGATATTTTTGACCTTTTTTGCTTTCACAATATTCAATTTCTTTTTGTGTATAAACTCGATTCAGAAATTTTTCGCCTAATTCTTCTATACTTTTCTTAATTCGATTTATTTCAATTATATCTGTTCCACAAGTTATCTGCATTTTTTCTCCTTCTTCAGAAAAAGTTTCACAATAATGAAACTTTTCTTTTGTTTTATATTAAAATTTATTATTTTAAATTGCTATTATTTATTATTTGTTAAAACCACAAAATTTAAAATATTAAGTATTAATGAAATTACTAATATTACTGAAATTATTATTAATGAATTTCTATTTCTTTCAATATTTAACTCTTTATATAACACATCATATTTATTTTTCACTTCACCATACAATTTTTCTAATTCAAATACTTCTTGTAATTTGTGATTTAACAATGTACCTGTTTCATCATCAGTTATTTCTTGAATCCACATTTTCTTAGTAAATTCTATAAATTTTCTTCTAGTTTTCTTAATATTTTTTCCATTTTTAAAATCATTTTCAAGTTTCTTTAAATATATTTTCTTATACAAATTAATGATATATGTATAGAAATATTGATTTTCATATTCTTCTGGTAAAATAGTATAATTATTCATATCACTGGTTGAAGAAAACAAAGTCATTCCTAACTTAGTTAATCCCAATTTTGCATATTTCCACTTTGAAAATGTCTCTACTTTATCACTATCTAGCTCTCTACTATTGTCTGCTGGCAATATATTTGCATATTTATTAAAATAATATTGAATATTCTCAAATTGCGTAGTAGAATTCCAAGCTTCTTGGTCTACACAAACATATGAATATGTCAAAAACCTCTCAGTATCTATATTTAATTTTAATGCTTCAGATTTTCCTCCTGTAATTTTTCTTATAAAATCTCT
>CAWVDV010000054.1:0-7253 GCA_963928115.1 Bacillota bacterium
GTTAATCTTTTTTTATGATGCTTTCCTCTTGGCCAAGGATTACAAAAGTTTATATAAATTCTTTCTACATTATCTACTTTATCTAAAATCAAATTTATTCTTTCAATATCAAATCTAGTAATTAAAACATTTTCAGGTTCAATATTTGCTTCTTTATAACTTTGTTCTATATTCCTTTTGGCTAATCCAAGCATTGCGTCTATTAAGTCAATTGCTAGATAATTGATATTTTGATTTTCTAAAGCTAATTTTGAAATAAATTGACCTTTTCCACATCCTAATTCTATCATAAATGGTAAATCTGGATTTTTAAAATGTTCCTTCCACTTTCCTTTCCATTTTTCAGGTTCATCTTCATAAAATTTACTAGCTTCTAATTCTGGTCTTGCCCATTTCTTATATCGAATTCTCATTTCGTAACTTCTCCTTCTAATGTTATGCTTTTTCTTTGCATATTTTATCAGATTTTTTCATTACATTCAAGTTGAACTGTGGCTAAATTTAAGATATAATGTAATTATTGATATAAATTTACAAAGTAGAGGTCTAAGATGCAATTAAAATACATTGTTCAAGAAACTGATAATTATACTGATATAAATGAAGTTTTAAATAGAAAATTTAATATTTCATCACGTTTAAGAGTTAAATTAATTAACAACAAATGTGTTACTTTAAATGGTTCTTTTGTTGATACCAGAACACATATCAAACCACATGACATTATATGTGTAGATTTAAGTTATGAAGAAGATAATTCGAATATTGTCCCTACAAAAATGGAACTTGATATTTTATTTGAAGATGAGTGGTTTTTAGTTATTAATAAACCAAGTGGAATATCAATTCATCCATCTTTACTGCATTATTCTGATTCTTTATCTAATGGTGTTAAATATTATTTTGACCAAATTGGTTTAAAAAAGAAAATTAGACCTGTTAATAGATTAGATACAAACACTTCTGGTTTAGTTGTTTTTGCTAAATGTGAATATATTCAAGAATGTTTTATTAAGCAAATGGCTGATAAAACTTTTAAAAAAGCATATCTATGCCTTGTTCAAGGAAATTTTGAAAAAGACACAAATTCAAGCAAAAATATCGATTCCAATGCGGAATATAAAACCATTGATTTACCTATTGCAAGGAAAACTGGTAGTATTATTGAAAGATGTGTTGATGCATCTGGGCAAAAGGCTATTACTCATTACAAGGTTATCAAAGAATTTGATGGATATAGTTTAGTTGAATGTTTATTAGAAACTGGTAGAACTCATCAAATTCGTGTGCATATGTGCTATATTGGTCATCCTTTGTTAGGTGATGACTTATACTCTTCAAATTATAGCTCTCATGCTTTAATTAAAAGACAAGCTTTGCATAGTTATAAGATTGAACTAATTCATCCTGTTACTAATGAATTACTAAGTTTTTGTTGTGAAGTTCCAGAAGACATGAAATGTCTCGTTGGGGACGTTTCTGATGCGACATTTACTAATTTTTAATAGTTTGTAGTAAAGGTCCGTCCCCTAATCCCTAAAAAGAGGGATTTTTAGGACCGTCCCTAAATCCCTCTTTGTCTTTTTATTACCTCTAATCCTGCTTTTGCACCTTCATATACTGCCTTTGATACTTGTAGTAGTCCTCCTGTGCAGTCACCACATGCATATATTCCTTTTATATTTGTTTCCATATTTTCATTTACTACTATTTTATCTTTTTGTGTTATTATTCCTAGTTTTTTTGCAAATTCTGAACTTCCTGCTACTCCTTCTGCTACAAATATTCCATCTGTTTTTATTGTAGTTCCATCTTTGAATTTTACTTCTTCTACTTTATCTTCTCCATCTATTTCTTCTATTTCTTTTGTGTCAACTTTCACATTATCTGCTCTAAATTCAGGTGCTTCCTTTCCATTTGTTAAAATTGTTATATTATCAGCTATATTTATTAATTCATTTGTTTCTGAAATAGCATAATTTCCACTTCCTAATACTGCTACACTTCTATTTCTGTAAAAAAATCCGTCGCAAATTGCACAATAACTGACACCTTTTCCTTCAAATTTTTCTATTCCTTTTATTTTTGGTCTGTTCTTTTTATTTCCTGTTGCAAGTATTAAATTTTTAGCCTGATATTCATTTTTAGTTGTCACAACATTAAAATGTTCTATATTATTTTCTATTTTAACAACTTCTTCTTTTAATACTTCTACTCCTATATTTTTTGCTTGTTCTATTCCTGTATTATATAATTCTTCTCCTGTAATTCCATTTTTAAATCCATAATAGTTTTCAATTAGACTTGCTTTTTCTAATCCTGATTTGTCATTATATAATATTAGTGTTTTTAAGTTTGCTCTTTTTGTATATAAACTTGCTGATATTCCAGCTGGTCCTGCACCTAAAATTATTACATCATACATATTTTTTCTCCATTTCTTTTATAATATTTTTCTTATATTAATTGAATTATATCATTTGTTATTTTAGCATGCAACACATTTTCTTTATAATTATATAAGTATTGGACTTATTTGTTCACCATCAAGTGCATACTCAATCGTCTTAATTATATATTCAGCATCAAAGACAATAGACCTAGGTTTTGTGATTGGATTATCTTGCCTAAAAGGTACAAAATAATAATTTTTCCTATTTAATAATTTTCCTATGTTTTCAGCATTTCCACTTAATCCATTATTTGTAGAAGGTGCAATTACTAATGGTCTATTATTCCTTAAATGAGATTTTGCTGCCATTGTAGCTGGAGTATCTATAATATCACATGCCAATTTTGCCATTGTATTCCCTGAACATGGTGCAATTATCATTATATCTGTCATTTTTTTAGGGCCTATTGGTTCAGCTCCTTGAATTGTATGGATTATTTCCTTTCCAGTTATGTTCTCAATTTCTTCAATAAAGTCTTTTGCTTTTCCAAATTTAGTATCTAGATTATAACTGTTAAATGACATTATTGGTATGATTTCTGCTCCTAATTTTTTTATTTCTTTCATTTTTGGAATTACTTTTTGAAATGTACAAAATGAGCCTGTTAATGTAAATCCTATTTTTTTATCTTTTAAATCCAAAGTTTATTTACCTCCTTTCATATTGCTTTATATATAATATGAAATTATGTAAATAAAGTTTGTTTTTAAACAATTAAAATCTGTCCTGGAAAAATCAAATTAGGATTTTGAATATTATTTGCTGTAACAAGATAATTCACTGAAACACCAAACCTTCTAGCAATTCCAGATAAAGTATCTCCTCTTCTCACTGTATAAGTTGAATAATTATTTTTAGGTATCGGGCTCAAATTTGTAACATCGCTTTCAGTTATTCTTAGCTTTTCACCTGGATAAATCAAATTAGGATTTGTAATATCATTAAGTTCTACAATATGAGCTACTGTAACATTATATTCCCTTGCAATCTTTGATAAAGTATCTCCTCTTTGAACTGTATATATAATATCACCTGTTCCTCTTGTTTCTTCTCCTTCAGTAGTTGAATTAGTTGGTATTCTAAGTTCTTGACCCGGATAAATCAAATTAGGATTTGATATATTATTTATTTCTGCAATTTCTCCAGATGTTGTTCCATATCTTCTAGCTATTGCCCATAGGGTATCTCCCCTTTGAACCGTATATGTTATTGTTTCTGTATTGATTGTTCCTGTTGGATTTTCTATTACTGGAACTTCTGATGTTTCATCCAAAAAAATTTCTTCTGAAAATCTATCTAAATCAACTGCTCCACTTATACCATTTATTCTTCCTCTATCAGAATATTGTAATCCTATATAATTGTTCCATCTAGTTTCTATTTCTCGTAATCTTTCTTCACCGCTATAATATGCAAGCCATAATTCATAGTTTTCAGCTAATTCACGGCTAAATCTACTCTGGCTATTACTTAAATCACTATATATTATTATATCTTTGTTTGTTAATCTTTTAGTTGTTTCTAAAAATACTTGTGCTATTTCGTTTGATTCTTGGACTCCAACGCCTCCAAAAGTTTCATAATCCATAACTAATTTGCAGTCTGGCATTTTCCCAGAGATAACTGATGCAAAAAATCTTGCTTCTTGTTCTGCTTCTTCAGTATTTGTAGCTGTTAAAAAATGATAAAATCCTACTTTTAGTCCATTTGCTTTTGCATTTTCATAATTTATATCAAAATATGCATCTTTTATGTTTGTTCCTTGACTTGCTTTTATATATACTACTTCAATTCCGCTTCTTCTTACTTCACTATAATCTATGTATCCTTGCCAATGGCTAACATCTATTCCTTGATATTCTAAATTAGATACTGGAGTTATTGCAAAAACGGAATCCATATTTATCCAAAACATAAATGTGAAAATACTAAGAAAACATAAAACAAATTTGTAAACCTTTTTACACATAAAAAACCTCCCTTTACATATTTATTTTATTATATGTAAAAGAAAGGTTTTGGTTATTTTAGAATTTCTAAAATCAATTATTTCATTAATATTTCGCCCTCTATTCCATCTTCTAAGCAATTAATAAATGTAACTGCATCTTCTTTAGTTCCAACTATATCACCATAATGAATAGGAATAGCCACTTTAGGTTTTATAATGTTGACTAATTCTGCCGCTTCTTTTGCTGTCATAGTATAAGTCCCACCAACAGGAACAAAAGCTACATCACACTTAATCTTTTTATTTTCTTCAGTTATATCTGTATCTCCTGCTATATAATAAGAGATACCGTCAATTTTAAGTATATATCCCACCCAATTATTTTCTTTAGGATGAAATTGTTTATTTACATTATATGCCGGAACAGTATTTATCTCAATATTCCCTTCATAATATGTTTGATTTGGTTTTACTCCAATTATTTTATTTTCAAAAAAGCCTAATTGTCTAGCATTTTCCACATAATCTTCTGTAACATATATTATAGTGTCAGCTTTTCTTACCTTTTCAATATCTTCTTCAGAAAAATGGTCATAATGTGAGTGTGTAATTAAAATAATATCTGCATCTTGATAGTTTTCTTCTATATGAAATGGGTCTACATATATTATCTTTCCTTTATTCATCCTTATTGAACTATGGCATAAAACCTCAATATTATTTAACATATAATCAACTCCTTTATGCCATAATTATATCATATTGGATTTCAAAAATAAAGATTTTAATAATAATGATATCTGTTGTTCATCCCATTATATCCCCAACTACTTGATATTGTAACAAATTTGATAGAATAAATATCACAATAAACTAAGCTATCACTTTCTAAAGAACGTAACAAAATGTAACTTGCTCCAACGTCTTCTAAAATTCCAATTCTATCTACTAAATTATTTGTTCCAATTAGAAATTCCACTCTAATTAGTTTTCCTATTTGCTCTCTCAAAAAAGCTGGGGTATAAATAGAATTTGTTAAAATTTCTGGTGAATTTTGATTTATCTGTACATTTCTATTTTCTCTTGTGTTTTGATTTTCTTGATTACTTGGCATAATTAACTCCTTATTAATAAATTTAGGTTTTAAATGGTCTACCTATAACCTTTTAAGTTTGACTATATAAAGCAGTTGGTCTATAAAAACAATGGTCTCCTAGTCTTGTATGAAATGTTCCTGAACCATTGTATGGAAATGTTAAATCACAAGATGGTTTAAATAGATTTAAATACCAAAGGCAATCTCCCATCTCATTAAGTCTATTCCCAGCTATTGCCCAATCTGCAATATAGTAATGTATTTCTGTTGGATTCATATTATAAATGTTTTGACTGTTATATTGATTTCGTAACATTTCTGTTGCACAATCAAATTGACCTTGCTGAAATATTATATTTCTAATGCTTCCTCCTTGTGATACTCTTGCATATTCTCCATCAGATACATTAACTCTATTCATTACAACTGTTGCTACTGCTCTCATGCCGATTGTCGCCTTCTCCTCCTGCCTCACATTGTATTATTCTTGCTAATAGTTCTCTATCTGAGTATGCCATAGTTCTCTCCTCCATATTCCTATTATATGATTAGTTAGTTTGTCCTATTGACATTTAAGCAACAAAAAACTGACTAATCTATTAATGAATTAGTCAGTAATCACAAATTATTTCATAACTTAGTTTTTATTCACATCACTTTGTACACTAGATATATCAGATATTTTAGCTGCAAAATATGGCAATTCTTTTGAATTTTCTTTTAAAAATATTGTAAAAGTATCATCAACTAAAAACTCTCTTGATTCATCAGTTGCAATAGCAGTTTCTCTTACCATCATTCCTGCTTCGCTTTTTATTTCTCCACCTTTTTTATCTAATTTAAACTTAATAGTTTGAAGTGCTGTTTCTATTTCGTATATGTCTCCATTAGAAAATTCAAATGGTTGTGCTTCTAATTCTTTAAATTCTTCTTTTAAGTCAAAAGTAATGTTAGGGATTTTTAAAGTATCATTTTCTGCAAATTCTTTGTTTCCTTCGTAACTCTCAGATTTTTCTTCTATTCCATCATAAATTTCTTTAAATGTATTTTCATTGTTTCTTCTTGAAATAATTACTTCGTCATTACCTTTAGTTATTAATTTTATTGCAAAGTCGTCTTTAGAGTTATAATATAATACTTCTACTTGATTTCTTACTTCATCTGATGTTGTATTATCAATTCCAAAGTATTTTACATTTGAATAATTAGCAAATTCTCCATTTTCTAATTCTGTAAATTCTTTTGGAAATTCAAATTCTTTTTTTAGCATTGCATATAAAAAGTAATCTTTTTCTCCTGCATTATTCCAATTAAAATCATCTAGTATATCACTTGTTTCATTAAATTTTTCTTTAATTGCTTTTTCAATTTCTTCTTTTAGTTCTAAACTTGGAGTCCCATATTTTTTATAATAACTCTCTTCAGATAAATCATCAGTAGTAAAAGTACCTTTATTTAAGTTCTCTACCACTTCCAATTGTGGTGTAAACACAATATCTTGTTTTGCTAAGTCATTTTTTAAATCATTCCATATCAAATTAAATGTACCACACCAAACAGAATTATTAGTAATAGTATCTTCTAATGATAATATTACATCTGTACCTTCTGCTAAAGTGGTTGAAGCTATTGGATTTGCTGGTTCGTTATTATTAGTTCTATTTGTATCAATAGCATACCATATTCCAAAAATTAATAGAATAAGTAATAATATTATTCCTATTATTATCAAAACTTTTTTCTTCATAACATC
>CAWVDV010000055.1:0-3913 GCA_963928115.1 Bacillota bacterium
AATGATAAGGAGGAAATACCTTCTAAGGAAGTGGAAGTAGGAGAGGACACAACAAAATATGGAGAATTTATATCATCATATTTTGCATGGGTAACATTACCAGAGCAAAAAGATAAGGCAAAGAAATTAGAAGATATCACAAAAACAAATAAAAATAAAAAATAGGAAGAAAAAAGAGAAAAATTAAGAAAAAGATAGATTTAACCTAGAAAAAGATAGATAAAAGGTCAGAAAAGGTCAAAAAACGTTTTAAAACCCACTTGAAAAGATAAAAAATGAGAGTATAATATACATTGTAGGTCAAAGAAAGTCAAAGTTAATAAATTGGAGGCGAGATAAGATGAGAATGTCAGATTTAATAGAAGAATTCATAAAAGATTTATTTGATGAAAATGAAGAAATAGAAATACAAAGAAATGAATTAGCAGAACACTTTAATTGTGTACCATCACAAATAAACTATGTAATAGCAACAAGATTCAAACCATCACAAGGATACTATGTTGAAAGCAGAAGAGGTGGTGGAGGACACATAAAAATAAAAAAGGCAACTAATAGTAAATCAGACTATCTAATGTATATAATAAAAAACATAGGAAAAGAAATAACATCAAATGAAGTAGATATACTAATTAGTGACTTTCTTTCATATGGTGTAATAGACGAAAAAGAAGCAAAACTGTTAAAAGTAGCAACAAGTGACAATGTATTACAACTAACAAAAGATATAAAAGACGAAGTAAGAGCAAGGATATTCAAAAACATGTTAATAAATTTAGAATAGGGATTTAGATAAAAAGGAGGAGATTAAAATGTTATGTGATAACTGCGGAAAAAGAGAAGCAAATGTAAGATATTCAGAAAATATCAATGGAAAAGTAAGAGAACTTAATTTATGTGAGGAATGTAGTCAAAAATTAGGAATTGGACATATGGATTTTAGCATGCCAATGGACTTTTCTAATTTCTTTGGTGATTTCATGGAGGAATTTGCAAAACCAGAATGGATGCCACTATTAAATGAAGTTAAAACATTAACTTGTGATAATTGTGGATATACATTTGATGATATTGTAAATACAGGAAAATTAGGATGTGGTAATTGCTATGATGTGTTTGAAGCTAAATTAGACCCAATAATTAAAAAAATACAAGGTTCAAATCAACATGTAGGAAGAATTGGAAAAATTATTGATAATAAAATTGATGAAAAATTAAAAAAATCTGAAGGAAAAGAAAATAGTGCTTTAAAAAATATGAATAATACAAATAATAGCAAAGATAATGATAAAAAGGCAAAATTAGAACAATTACAAGAACAATTAAAATTAGCAATAAAAGAAGAAAGATATGAAGATGCAGCAAAAATAAGAGACGAAATCAAAAAGTGCAATGGGGACGACCTAATTGCATAGAAAGGGGTAAAATATGAATTGGTATTTACAAAGTAGTGAAAATAGTGATGTAGCAAAAAGCACACGAATTAGATTTGCAAGAAATATAGCAGGATTTCCTTTCAATTTAAAAACAAAACAAGAAAGGGAAGCCTTAGAAAATAAAATAAAAGACAATTTATATGGAATAGGATATGGACTCAAATTTTTCAAACTAAAAGATATGGATGATATAACAAAAATGAGTTTAGTTGAAAAAAATCTTATAAGTCCAGAATTTACTTTAAATAAAAATGAAACAGGAAGTATTTTAATAAATGATGAAGAAAATATTTGTATAATGATAGGTGAAGAGGACCATTTAAGAATACAAGTATTTAATTGTGGACTAGACCTAGAAAACACCTTAAATTTAGCTATTGAGTTAGATGAAAAAATCAATGAAACTTTAGGATATGCAATAAATAAAAAATATGGATATTTAACAGCATGCCCAACTAATGTTGGAACAGGATTAAGAGCAAGTGTAATGTTACATCTTCCAGCTTTAGAGCATACTGGAAATACTGCAAAAATCTTAAATGCTGTTAGTAATTTTGGAATTAGCATAAGAGGTATATATGGCGAAAATTCTAAAAGCACCGGAGATATGTATCAAATTTCAAATAGACAAACATTAGGTATTACTGAAAAGGAAATTATCGAAAGAGTAAAAGTAATTTCTGAGAAAATTATTGAACAAGAAAGAAAAGCTAGAAAAATGTTAGCAGATGATAAAATTGAGTTCGAAGATATGATTTATAGAAGTTTTGGGATTTTAAGTAATTGTAGAAAGATATCTTCAGAAGAAACAAGGGAAATACTTTCAGATATCAAACTTGGTGTTGATTTAGGTATTTTAGATGAAATTACTGATTTACAAGTTCAAAAATTGTATTTATATACTAAACCAGCAAATTTACAAAAGTACTTAGGTGAACAGTATGACTCTTATGAAAGAGATGTAAAAAGGGCTGAGGTTATCAAACAGATTTTAAATGAAAAAAAATAAAGATGTGTCCCCAAATGGACAAAAATGTCCAAACGGAAACGTCCCCAAAAGGACATTAGAAAGGAGTTGAAAATTATGACATACAAATTTACAAATAGAGCTAAAAAAGCAATAGAAATTGCAAACGAAGTAGCAATTGAGTTAGGACATAACTATATAGGAACAGAACATATATTATATGGTCTAGCAAAAGAAGGAAGTGGAGTAGCTTCAAAAGTTTTAGAAAACCAAGAAGTAACACCAGAAAATATTATAGATAAAATTGTAGAATTAGTAGGTCAAGAAGAGCCGATAGAAGGAACATTAGGATTTACACCTAGAACTAAAAGAGTAATTGAAAGTGCATTTATAGAAGCAAGAAAACTAGGATATAACTATATAGGAACAGAGCATATGTTAATTGGTATTCTAAGAGAAGGTGACAGCATTGCAGCACGTATTTTATTAGAATTAAATGTTAGCATACCAAAACTATACAATGAAATAGTAAAAGTTATAAATGAAGGCGAAGACTTTATTGGTGAGGACAACAAAAATGAGGCAGATATCAAAAAAGGAAGCTACAACAAAACAACTACATTAAACCAATTTGGAGAAGACTTAACTAAAAAAGCAAGAGAAGGAAAATTAGACCCAATTATAGGAAGAAAAGAAGAAATAGAAAGAGTTATACAAATTCTATCAAGAAGAACAAAAAATAATCCTTGCTTAATTGGTGAACCAGGTGTTGGTAAAACAGCAGTTGTTGAAGGATTAGCACAAAAAATAGTAGCAGGAGATGTGCCAGAAATATTAAAAGACAAAAGAGTTGTAAGTGTAGACATTTCAGGAATGGTAGCAGGAGCTAAATATAGAGGAGACTTTGAAGAAAGAATTAAAAAAGCATTACAAGAAGTTAAAAAAGCAGGAGATGTAATACTATTCATAGATGAAATTCACACAATAGTTGGTGCAGGAGCAGCAGAAGGAGCAATAGATGCAGCAAATATTTTAAAACCTTTACTTGCAAGAGGTGAAATCCAATTAGTAGGTGCTACAACTTTAAATGAATATAGAAAATTTATTGAAAAAGATGCAGCATTGGAAAGAAGATTTAGCCCAGTAACAGTAAATGAACCAAGTGAAAAAGATACTATAAAAATCTTAAAAGGTATAAGAGACAAATATGAAGCACATCATGGAGTTAAAATCACAGATGAAGCAATAGAAGCAGCAGTTACAATGTCTACAAGATACATCAATGATAGATTTTTACCAGATAAAGCAATAGACTTAATAGATGAAGCAGCATCAAGAGCAAAATTAAAAACATATACAGAGCCAGATAGTTTAAAAGAATTAGAAGAACAAATTGAAGAAATGCAAAAAGATAAAGAAGAAGCAGTACGTACACAAAAATTCGAAAAAGCAGCAGACTTAAGAGATAAAGAAAAGGAATTAAAAGAAAAATATGAAAAAGAACAAAAGA
>CAWVDV010000056.1:0-3314 GCA_963928115.1 Bacillota bacterium
AACAATAAATCTACTCAAGTTACATAACTTCCGTTTTTGTACATTTTTATTTTTGATTTTTTGTTCATTTATATATTGACATTTATACCTGCCACACTAACACTTTTTGCTAATAGCAAGAAAAGTGTTGTAGTGTGTTACAAGACAATTGAAAAATCGCAATAAACAATTTTAGTATCCATGTCTTTTCAAAATCAGTGAGGAGGTCTTTATTTATGAGTTATGCAATAATAAGAAATGAAAAATATAAAAGAGATAATTTAAAGGGAATATATCGTCATAATGAAAGAAAAATAAAAATTATTCTAACAAAAATATAGATATAACAAAATCATATCTAAATTATTCTATAAAATCTCCTCAATATAGTTATGAAAAAGAGTTTGATATAATTAAAGAAAAATACAATCTTAAGGGACAAATAAAAATCGTCAGTAATATTGTTTGTGAATACATAATAACATCAGATAGGGAATTTTTTGAATCCATTGGAGAAAAAGAAACTAAAAGATATTTTGAAACCGCCTATAAATTTGTATGCGAATATAAAAACTTAGGAGAACAATATATTTTATCTGCCAATGTTCATATGGATGAAAACACACCACATCTACATTTGGTTTTTATTCCTGTAGTTCATACTACTGATAAAAAAGGAAATGCCATTGATAAAGTTGCTTGTAGTGAGTTTTGGAAAGAAAAAGATAGTTACATCCAATTACAAAATGCTTTTTATTCATATATTACTCAAAACGGTTTCAATTTAGAACGAGGAAAATCATCTTCAAAAGAACATTTATCTATGAAAGATTATAAAGAAATTACTAATTATGAAAAAACTAAAAAGACATTAGAAGATATCAAAATCAAATTACCTAATGTCCCTGATATTAAAAATTTTGGAAAACTAACTGTAAAAAGAGATGAGAAAATACAAAAAGAAATAATTGAGCCAAAAGACCAACTTATAAAACAACTATATAGTGATAATAAAAAATTACATCGTGAACTAGAAAAACAAGTTAATCTCATTGATAAAGCTGAAAAATTTGAATATGAAAAACAAACAATTTTACAAAAACAATCTAATTTAGAACAAAAGTATATTAAATTAGAAAAAAATTATAATAAACAAACACAGCAACTTGAAAATGATTATAATATTAAAGTTAAAGAATTAGAACAAGATTTTAACAAGAAATATGATAATTTATTAAAAGAAAATATATATTTAAACAAAATTGTAAATAAATTTTTGGAAACTCTTGAAAAGTTTATACATTGGATTTGCAAAAAGTTTGCCATCAGTGAAGAAGATAACCTTATTAGAGATTTTCAAAAAGAAACTAATACTTTTATTAATCCAGAAAAGCAAATTGAATATGAATTAGAAAAAGAAACAGACGAATTGTCTTTATAAGACTTTTTTCTGTTTCTTTATACTATTTTTTCTTTGCAATAACATTGTAAATATGCTAATAATTCTTTTTAATAAAATTGATTAACAGCAAATTATCTAGATTTCAAAAAATAGAAGAAGGATGGGAAAAATCACCACCCTCTTCTTGTTTTCATTCAATGTATCTCTTTATATGCATTTTCTTACTTAGAATACTCATCCTTTAAAATAGAATAATATTTTACATCTATAAATTTGTTTTTTAGAAATTCTTTCTTCCTTAGAGTTCCCTCATATTTAAGTCCATTTTTTTGCATTACCCTTTCAGAAGCTACATTCATTGAATCAAGTCTTGTTTCGATTCTCACTAAATTCATTTCATCAAATCCAAACTTAACTATTTCTTTCAAAACTTCTGTCATTATTCCTTTATTCCAATACTTTTTGTTAAGTACATAACCAATTTCAGCAGAAAAATTTTTTTCATCATATTGTACAAAATCAATGCTTCCAATCAGCTTAGAATTTTCTCTCCATTCAATTCCCCATGGTGCAATTTCATTTTTAGAATACTTTAGTAATACATTCTCAATATAATCTACGGCCATATCTATACTTTTATATGTATCCCACGACAAGAATTGTGTAACCTCACTATCACTTGCATATTCATATAAATCATCAATATCATTTTTAGTAAATTTTCTAAGAATACATCTTTTGGTTTCTATTCTTGGCAAATTAAAAATCTTTTCTTGTTTTAACATATCCTCACAACCTATCTTTTCGTATATATTACTAATTAAATAGATAGTCTTTAATATGATTCTCTACATTTGTATGTTCAATTAATTTTTGTAATGTTGGTTTTTCTCCAATCATGTCTATACCATTGAATATCGTATCTGTGTAAAATTCTCCTATAGAATTTGCAAAAATAACCCCTTTTGCACGAAAATCAACCTGATTTCTATAAACTCTTATTAACATTTCCTTTTCTAATTCTTGGTTTAATTCTTTTTCAAGTTTTTCTAGTTCTTCGTCAGAAACCTTTATTTCGTCAAAGAAATCTTTACATTTTTCTGAATAATTCACAGGATAAAGTTGCCATTTTTCTATTTTATATTTACGCAAATATCTTCCTATTTCAATTATTGAATCATAGTTTATTTTTGTAACTACCGTATGTACACTAACTCTAACATTATTTTGTTTAAGTAATTCAATGTTTCTTTTTATTTTATTGACTTGATTTTCATCATAAGGTCTAACTTTATTTGAAATATCATTATCCATACTATCTATTGTTATTCTAACTGTAGTGTTACTATTTTTTATCTTATCGATATATTTTTCTAAATTAGAAGTTGTTCCATTTGTATCTATAACAATAGCACATTTACCATCTAATATATCAATTATAGAACCAATTTCAGGGCATAGCATTGGTTCTCCTCCAGTCAACCCTACTGTTAGTGGCGATAATGTCAACATATGTTTTGCTGTTTCTTTTAAAAGTTCTCCATTTAATTTTGCAGGATTCATTTTATTATTAGCACAACAATAAATACAATCTAAATTACATACGTCTGAGACCAACCAATTTATTCTAAATGGATATTTAACTTTTACATTTGATGAAATTGCATTTTTATTTTCTTCTAAAAATCTTTTAAATTTGTTTTTTTCTAATTTTTCATTTTTTGAAAAATATTCTTTTAATTCAACTCCTTCATAAAATTTATAAATATTCTTTACTATATCATAAACTGTTATACCATTTAATTCTTCTCTTATAAATAATTCTTTATCAATATTATACATATATATTCTTCCTTTCTATTTTATTTTATTTTTCATATACAAATTAATATATTTAATCAACTTACTAAACTCGTTTCTTTTTCCTGCTGAT
>CAWVDV010000057.1:0-10941 GCA_963928115.1 Bacillota bacterium
TTTTAAAGATGTTATCACTTTAAAAGATTTTATAAATTCGGATAAAACTGCTATAAAGCAAGAACTAAATGAAGTAATGACAAAAAACGGTAAAAATGAGAAAATAGGATTTAACCAAGACGTATTAAAAATGGCTATAAAAGCAAGAATTAGTATTGCTGAAAAAGAAGCAGAAGGTTATGTGTTAATTTATGATAAAATGAAAAAGCTATTAGCAGAAATCGACAATGACAATTTAAAACTAAATAAATATGAAAAAAACTTAAAAGATGTAAGTGTAAAACTAGCATTTTTAGAGGCAGAAAAAGAATATATTTTTAGTTTCTTAGATTATGAAAGAATGACAACAGTTGCAGGAGTTAAAGTTCATAAAAAGAAAATGGAAGAAGCATGTCAAAATTTTGAATTAGACATGATACAAATACACAATTTATATGAATTAATTTTAAGAGAAATTTCAAACAAATCAACCAAGAAAGCATATAAAGAGTTATATAATAAAACATATTTGAAAAATATAGAAGATAAAGAAAAGAATTTCGAAGAAGAAGTAAACAACATTAGAATTAATATGGGAACAGTTATAAATTCAAATTATTGGAGAATAGAAGGAATAAAAAATGTTTATAATGTTTTCCAAGAAGAAGTGACAGAAAAATTCGACAAAGACTTATCAGAATTTAAATTAGAAGAAAGTGTAATAGAACAAGATAAAGTTTTAATTGAAAATAAGACAAGCGATAGTAAGAGAACTAAAACAAAGAAAAATGAAAAAGAAAATATCGATTATGATGAAGAAGAGTATGAGGACTATGAAGATTATGATGATGAGGAGGATTACGATCAAGAAGATGACGAGTATTATTATGATGAAGATTACGAAGATGATGTAGATTATGAAGAAAGTGAAGATAAAGAGTATGATGAAGAGGATGAGTATGAAGAAGATGATGACTATTTAGAAGACGAAGATTATGATGGAGAATATGAAGATGACGAGTATTATGATGATGAAGACGATGATTTAGATTATGAAGATTATGACGAAGAAGATGAGGACTATGAAGATTACGATGAATATGACGAAGAAGATGAGGACTATGAAAATTATGATGAAGATGAAGAAGATTACGAAGAAAATGAAAAAAAATTAAAAAGTAAAGAAGAAAAGAAAAAATCAACTAAAAAGACTAATAATAGTAAAAATAACAATAAGAAAAAACAAAGTATAAAAGAAGAAGTACAAGAAATAGATGATGATGCATGGGAAAAAGAAATAATACAACAACTAAACAAGAAAAGAACAGCAAAAAACACATCTAAAAAACAAAATACAAACCTATTTGGAAAATTATTTAAAGACAAGAAAGAAAATAATAAAAGAAAAAAATAAGGAGGCATTAACTTGAGCATAAAAGTATTGACAATTATAAATCCTACATCTGGAAAAGGAAATATAGTAGATTATGCAAATGAAATAAAACATAATCTCGAAAAGCAAAATATGGAAGTTAATATACAATTAACAAAAAAAGGATATAATGCCAAAAAAATAATATCAGATAATATAGAAGGACAAGATTTAGTATTAATATGTGGCGGAGATGGAACATTTAATGAAGCAATATCAGCAATAATGGAATCAGGAATACAAATCAGTATAGCATATATTCCATTAGGAACAACAAATGATTTAGCAAGAAGTCTGAATATGCCAATAAAAGACATATCTATAACAAAGAAATTACTAGAGTCAAAGGCGAGAGTATTAGACATAGGAAAATTCAATGAAAATAGATATTTTACATATATAGCAGCATTTGGAATTATGACAGATGTGTCATACAAAACATCTCAAAAAGCAAAAAATAAATTTGGAAAATTAGCATATTATATGAAAGCCATAAAAGAGTTAATCAAAATACCAACATATAAAGTAAAAATAAAATTTGATGAAGAAGAACTTGAAGGAGAATTCATATATGGTGGTATAAGCAATTCAATGTCAATAGCTGGATTTAGATGGTTTAATGAAGAAGATATAGATTTATCAGATGGGAAATTCGAAGCAATTTTCATTAGAAAGCCAAAAAAATTATCAGGATATTTTAGATTATTGAATGATTTTAGACATAAAGATTATATGGTAAATAGAGATTTTGTATATTTTAAAGCAAGTAATATCCAAATACAAACAGACGAAAATGTCGCTTGGACTATTGATGGCGAGTATGCAGGAGATTTAAATTTTGTAGATATTAAAAATTGCAATAAAGCGATTGAGCTTGCAATATGTGAGTCAGTTGAGAAATAATTACAAAATGGAGGAAAGGAAGGATACAAGAAAATGAACAGATATTATTTTACATCTGAAAGTGTAACAGAAGGACATCCAGATAAACTATGTGACACAATATCAGACATGATTTTAGATGAATGTATAAAAAGAGATGAAAATGCAAGAGTAGCAATAGAAACCTTTGCATCAGGAAATCAAATTACAATAGCAGGACAAATAACCTTAAAAGACAGATTACCAATAAGAAGCCTAGTAAGAGAGAAAATAAAAGAAGTAGGCTTTGATAATGAAAACATAGATATGAACTATAAAAATTGTAAAATATACACAAATATAACAAAACAAAGTCCAGACATTGCAATGGGAGTTGATGTTGGAGGAGCTGGAGACCAAGGAATAATGTTTGGTTATGCATCAGATGAAACAGAAGACTATATGCCATATGCAATAGACATGGCACATAAGTTAGCTAGAAAACTAACAGAAGTAAGAAAAGAAAAAATAATACCATATTTAAGACCAGACGGAAAAACACAAGTAACAGTAGAATATGAAGATGAAAAGCCAAAAAGAATAGAAACAATATTAATATCAACACAACATGAAGCAGATGTAAAACAAGAAGATTTAAAACAAGACATAATAGAAAAAGTCATAAAAACAACAGTACCAGAAAATATGATAGATGAAAACACAAAAATATATGTAAATCCAACAGGAAGATTCGTCATAGGTGGACCTTTAGGAGATACAGGATTAACAGGAAGAAAAATAATAGTAGATACATATGGTGGATATGCACGTCATGGTGGAGGAGCATTTTCTGGAAAAGACCCAAGCAAGGTAGATAGGTCTGCTGCATATATGATGAGACATATTGCTAAAAACATAGTTGCAAATGGATATGCAAAAAAATGTGAAATACAAGTATCATATGCAATAGGAATGAAAGAACCACTTTCAATATGTGTAAACACATTTGGAACAAGCACAAAATCAGAAGAAGAATTAGTAGAATTAATCAAAGAAAAATTTGATTTAACACCAGATGGAATAATAAAATATTTAGATTTAAAACAACCAATATATTCTAAAACAACAAACTATGGACATTTCGGAAAAAAAGATTTACCATGGGAAAAAATAATAAAAATTTAATGTCGCGTTGGGGACGTTTCTCCTGCGACATTTTTTAATGGAAAAAATTTAAAATAAAAATTTTGTCGAATATTAAATAAAAATATAAAAAACGGTAAAAATAAAATTGAATAAGGAGGTGTAAAAATGAAAAATACAAAAAAATTAATAGTATTTTTAATTGCAATTTTTGCATTAATGTTGATAAGTCCAAACTTAAGTCAAGCTGCAACACCAATTACTGATGAAAGTTCTCTACTTAGTGCTATATCAAGTGCAGACTCAGGAGCAACAATTACATTACAAAACAATATAACAGTAACAGCACCTATAGTAATACAAAAAGAGTTAACAATCAATGGTAATGGATATACGGTTACAGGTTCAAGTGATTGGACATCAACATCAGGAAACCAAACAATGTTTACTGCACAATTTTCTCAAGGTAAACTTACATTAAAAAATATCAATTTACAAAATGGACCTAAATATGGTGTACAATCATATGATGGAGCAACATTGATATTAGACAATGTTTCAATTACAGGATTTAGATATGGAGGAGTACTAGCTAATGGTGGTACAATTGAAGTAAGAGATTTACATTTAGGATATAATGGAACAGGTGCAAATAATGGTATAGAAATAGACAAAGGAGCAGCTGCAACAAATAATCCAACTTTAGTAATGAATGGAACATTAAAATCTGATACAAATGAAAATGTAGTAAGAATTGCAGAAAATGGTAGTCTAACAGAATTTACTATAACTAATACACCTAATACAACAAATAAAGTTGTATTAACAGAAGATTCAGTAGCATTAACAGATGCCAATGATAATGTGATTTCAGAAACATTAGTACCAGATAAAGTAACTGTTAATGCAGATAGTCAAAAAGTTATAGTAACTATATATGCCAACAATGATGTAAATAGAATTACAGTAGATAAAGGTACAGCTATTACAGCAGATTTATTAAAATCTCATATTACAATAACAGAAGGATATCAAATAGATGGATTCTATACAGATGCACAATATACTACTGAATTTGATTTTAGTAAAACAATAGACACTGACACAAGTATTTATGCAAAAATTTCTAAAGTTGAAAATACAGAAAATACACCACAAAAAGATGAAACTCCAAAAACAGGTGTAGAAAACTATTTAGGCATTGCATTATGTACAATATTATTCTCGTTAGCAATTATTTTATTCATGAAAAAAGAAAGATAATGAAAATGATTTCTAAATCAAAAAGAAAAATTGTATATTATTCAATGTATACTATATTAGCTCTATTAATTATTTTATCAATCATATACCTTGCAAATAATTTATTATCAAAAAAGCAAGCCATACAAGAAAGTCAATTATTAGACAAAATAGAAATAGATGAAAATCAAGTAGAAGAAACAAACAAAATAACAGAAGAAATTGAAGAAACTACACAAGAAAATATACAAGAAACAAATAATCAAAATTCTGAAAGAATATTAAAAGTACAAAAACTTCAAGAAGAAAATTCTGATATTGTTGGATGGCTAGAAATAGAAGGAACAAGTATAAATTATCCAGTATTACAGGGAACAGATAATGAATATTACATGACTCATAATTACAAAAAACAAAAATCTAAAAATGGCTCAATATTTTTAACAAAAGATTATGACTGGTCAATACCAAGTAGCAATCTTCTAATGTATGGACATAATTTAAATAATGGAACGATGTTCCAAGAATTGTTAAAGTATGCAAAAGAAGAGTTTTATAAAGAACATCCAATTATTCGTTTTACAACAAATAAAGAAGATGCAGAGTATGAAATTATTTCAGTTTTTAAATCAAGAGTTTATTATAAAACAGAGAAAAATGTTTTTAGATATTATTTTTTTGTAAATGCAAACTCAGAAGCGGAATATAATGAATTTGTACAAAATGCAAAAAAAGCATCAATATATGATATTGATAAAACAGCAAAATTTGGTGACCAACTAATCACATTATCTACGTGTTCATATCATGTAGAAGATGGAAGATTTGCAGTGGTTGGTAGAAAAACTAGAGGGTAGCAGATGCTATCTTCTATTTTTTTTGTTATCTTACAAAAATGTAATACAAATGTAAGATTAAAGAATAGCAAAGGTATAAAAGATGATTTATAATATAGATAAAACATAGGAAAGGAGAAATTATAATGAGCAATAATAGATAGAGTAACAGCAGGAAAAATCATTATAAATAACCAAGACATAACAAAATTAAAAGGAAATAAACTAAACAAATTTAGGAGAGAAGAATTAGGCTTTATATTCCAAGACTTCAACTTACTTGACACTTTAACTGCTTATGAAAATATTGCCTTAGCATTAACAATCCAAAAAGTAAATCCTCATGAAATAGATAAAAAAGTAAAAGAGGTAGCAGAAAAATTAGAAATTTCAGATATATTAAATAAATATCCATATCAAATATCTGGAGGACAAAAACAAAGGGTAGCGTCAAGCCGAGCAATTATCACAAATCCTAAAATGGTCTTAGCAGATGAGCCAACAGGAGCATTGGACTCAAAATCTGCAAGGCAATTATTAGAAACATTTGAACATTTAAACCAAAAATTAAGAGCAACAATTTTAATGGTTACACATGATGCTTTTACTGCAAGTTATGCAGACAGAATCATATTTATCAAAGATGGAAAGTTATTTAATGAACTTATAAAAGGCGAAGATACAAGAAAACAATTCTTTGAAAAAATAATTGAGGTACAAACACTTCTTGGAGGTGATTTGAACGATGTTATTTAAGTTATCTATAAGAAACATGAAAAAGAGTTTTAAAGATTATGCGATATACTTTTTAACACTTGTATTAGGTGTAGCAATCTTTTATATGTTTAACTCTTTAGACAGCCAACAAGCAATGCTTGAAGTATCACAATCAACAAGGTCAATGATACAATTAATGGTACAGATGATTGGAATGATTTCAGTTTTCATCGCTATTGTACTTGGATTTTTAATAGTATATGCAAATAACTTTTTAATAAATAGAAGAAAAAGAGAATTTGGTATATATATGACACTTGGTATGGGAAGAAGACAAATATCTACTATCATTTTATTTGAAACAATATTAGTCGGAATCTTATCTTTAGTTGTAGGTATCTTTATAGGTGTATTTGCATCACAATTTATGTCTATTCTAGTTGCAAAATTGTTTGAAGCAGATATGACTGAATTTACCTTTGTGTTTTCAAAAGATGCTTGTATAAAAACATGTATATATTTTGCAGTAATGTATTTAGCAGTTATCATATTTAACACATTAACAATTTCAAGATATAAACTAATTAATTTATTAACTGCAGTAAGAAAAAATGAAAAAGTAAAAATGAAAAATCCTATTATTTCAATACTTGTATTTTTAGCATCAAGTATATTATTAGGATATGCTTATTATCTAGTAACTGGTGGAGTATATGAATTACAAACAACTAATGAATTGCTAAAACCTATTTTGATGGGAATAGTAGGAACAATAGGGATATTCTGGTCTTTATCAGGATTTATATTAAGAATTATACAAACAAGAAAAAACATTTACTTAAAAGGAACAAATATGTTTGTATTAAGGCAACTTCATAACAAAATTAATACAAATATAGCAAGTATGAGTATCATTTGCTTGATGTTATTTATGACCATTAGTGCATTATCTAGTAGCTTATCAATTCAATCAGCATTAGATTCTCAATTAGAAAAATTTACACCAGTAGATGTAAACCTATATAAACCAGCATATTTACCAGAAAGCTATGTGAACTCATATACAGAGCAAACTATATATTACACAGAAGAACAAAAAGAAGATTCAAGGAAGCCAGTAAGCTATACACTTGAAACAAATGGATATGATATGAATACTTTGAAAGATATTGTTGAAATTCCTATTTATGCAATACCAGAATGGACTTTGGCATATAGTTTAGGAGATTATTATGAAACTACAAAAAGTCAGTATCCAATGCTTTCTTATGAAATATCAGAATCTATAATTAAAGTATCAGATTATAACAAAATTGCAGAACTTTATGGAGAAGAAAAATACACATTAAATGATGATGAATACATTGTACTTTGCAATTATGAGCAAATGCTAGATATAAGAAATCAAACACTAGGAGCAAATTCAAATATAGAGATAAATGGAAAAACATATCATTCAAAATACAAGGAATGTCAAGATGGTTTTGTATTTATGGCAACAACTGAAATAAATGCAGGACTTATATTAGTACCAGATAATTTTGAATTTAAAGATGAATGGACAGAACAATACCTTTTAGTGGCAAATTATAACGCAGAAACAGAAGAAGGTAAACAAGAAATAGAAAATACATTAATAGGAAGTGAAGACACAGAGTTTTTTGAAAACCTTAAAGAAAAAGGAATAAACCTTGATGGTTCTTCTAAAATCAGTATAACAGAATCTAGTAAAGGATTAGCTACAATTATCATATTTATCGCAATTTATTTAGGTGTTGTATTTTTAATTGCAAGTTCAGCAATCTTAGCATTAAAACAACTTACAGAAAGTTCTGATAACAAACAAAGATATACAATTTTAAGAAAAATTGGTTGTGATGAAAAGATGATAAACCAAGCACTATTTAGACAAATATTTATTTTCTTTATGATGCCTTTAATACTTGCAATGATACATTCAATATTTGGAATTAAATTTATATTATCAATGTTAGAAGTATTAGCATCACCAGATGAATTACTACCTTCAATTATAGTTACAGCAGTAATTATTGGAGCAATATATGGAGTGTATTTCTTGGCAACCTATCTAGGTAGTAAAAATATTATTAAAGAGGAGCAATGAATATTGAATAATTATGAAAAAATAATGTAAAAAGAAATGTGGTGATAAAATGAAAAAGTTATTTAAAGTATTAATTTTCTTATTACTAATCGGAATGAGTATAGCTTTATTATTTGTAAATAATGGTTATAATATGTATAAAGAAGCAATAGAGAAAACACCTCTTAAAGAAAAGGTTGCAGAAATAAGAGTAAAAGAAAATTATGCGGAATTTTCAGAATTACCACAGATGTATGTAAATGCACCATAACACAACAATTAGCAAAGAATATGTACTTTACACAAGAAAAGAAAATGGAAAGAAAGATTGCAGAAGTATTTATGGCTTGGAAGATAGAAGACAATTATTCAAAAGAAGAAATATTTGAATTATATGTAAATAACATTTTCTTTGGAGATGGCTACTATACAGTAAAAGAGGCTGCTAGACGGATATTTTAATAAAGAACTAAATGATATGACAGACTACGAATGTATATTACTTGCGGGAATTCCAAATGCCCCTTCAGTCTATGCACCAACTAAAAATCCAGATTTAGCAGAACAAAGGCAAAGACAAGTGATGGAGAAAATGATTGAAAACAAATATTTAACAGAAGATGAAGCAAATGAAATATTAAAACAAGCAAAATAATATTAAAGTTGTAGAATAATTTTCTTATTTATGATATTATTTATTAAAATATTTTTAACTTGGAGGAAACAGAATGAATATAGAAGAAACAATAAGAAATACAAACGAAGAAAATGAATCTAAAATTGATTGGACAAATGCTTGGAGCAAGAAATATCCAGTATTAGCAACATATCAACAAAAAGTCAATGTATCTAAATATTCATCAATAATTAGACAAATGTTAGATAGCTTAGCTAATGATTATGGATATAGTGAATTGGATAGCATGTTAGTTTTAAAAGACATACTTTATCACGAGTGGAAAGATAAAAAATAGTAATTTGAAAGTGAGATGTTAAAGTTGGAAAATAAAATGGAAAACCAGAAAATAAAAAAATATAAAATACATTCATTTTTTAAATTTATATTTATATTAAGTTTACTATATTATGTGTTTTGGATTATTGTTTCAATAAAATATAGTATAACTGGCATAAGCTCTGAATATGTTGGAATACATATAGAATCTTTATGTAATCATATTCATACAACTTATTATGGGTTAGAGGGGTTTATGGCAGGCATTGAGAATTGTTTTATATATACAGTATTTTTATTTTGGTTTATTCCTTTATATCAAGTTATATATATAATTATTAATATTGTTAATAAAATTAGAAAGAAAACAAAAAGTGTTAAATCGAAATGAACGACAAATTACAATATATGAGTGAGAACTAAATGGTAAGTTGCCCTGAAAGTTAAAAATACACCTATAAATTTAATGAAAATTGTAGACAAAATAAAAAGAATATTGTAGAATAAGTAGCATAGGAAATGATAGTTAGCAGATGTGGTTTTGCCACCAATTTTACGAATCTTCGTAGGAAGGGTGGTGATGTTTATGGTTAAAGTAATACTATTTTTAATAATAGCATTGATGTTTTCTTTAACATTAAACGTTGCCTTGACAACAGTTCTTTATAAGAACTGGATTGATAAGCAACTACATAAATAATAAAAAATAAACCATTCTGCTATGCCGAGCTAATGGTTTATTAAAACTATATCTTGGCAAAACCACGTTTGTGGATTTGTCATTTCCTATATTTATTATAGTATATTTATAGATAAAAAGTCAATAAAATATGCTAAATTTCATATGAAATTGTGTATAAACCAGAGTGGCAAATTAGCGAATTATTAGAGTAGCAGTAGTTTGGTAAAATGTTAAAATACATTGCTTGTAGCAACGAAACTTTTATAATAAAATTTACTTAAAGAAAGGAGTGAATTTTATATGTTAAAAGATAATTTAAAAACTTTAAGAAAGAATAAAGGACTTTCACAAGAAGAATTAAGTATTAAATTAAATGTTGTAAGACAAACTGTATCTAAATGGGAACAAGGATTATCTGTTCCAGACGCTGAAATGTTAATATCTATATCGGAGGTATTTGATACTCCTGTTAGTACAATTTTAGGAGAAAATATTGATGACAAGGAAAAGAATGATTTAAAAGTAATATCAGAAAAATTAGAAGTTATAAATGAACAACTATCTATGCAACAAAAACAAAAAAGAAAAAGAACGATAAACTTCTTAATAATTATGGATGTGTGCATCATATTACTTTTTATATTATTAGCAGTATTAGGTAGTCCGTATCAAAATTGGGATTATAATCATCCTGAGTGGGCTGTTATAGGAACTATATGGCAGGCTTTTGAATGGGTATTTTTTAAAATTGCACCAATTATGGTTATACTAATTACTTCAATATTAGGGATAGTATTTATAAAAAGAAATAAAAGTGAAATATGAAGCTCTACTAATCGTTGATTTCCTCACTCAACGATTAGTATGTTTACTTTTTAGAACAAGGAATTTACAATAGTATTAAAAAGATATTGTAAAAAGTTACATGAAAAATAATGAAAAAGAACATTGAAAACTAAATATTGGTAAAAATCCGATAATCGCCCTTGA
>CAWVDV010000058.1:0-23097 GCA_963928115.1 Bacillota bacterium
AATAAATATTTAAATAAATTAGAAAAAAATAAAATAAATTATTTTTTAAATTTAGAAAATGTAAATTATGAAAAAGAAAAAATACAAAATAATTTAAATAATAGAAAAATCGAATTACATTCTTTGGAATTGGATAAGAAAAATATAGAACCAAAATTAGAAAATTTGTCAAACTTAGAAGAGAAACTAGTTGACAATAAAAATAAAATGTCAACCTTAAGAAAATTAAATTCAAGCATGGAATTGGTAAAAGAAGTTTTATCAAATGCATATGAAAAAATGAAAAAGTCAGTTACCCCTAGGTTTACACAAGAATTATCTAATACGATTTCTAAGATTACAGATGGTAAATATACGAATATTGTACCAAATGATGAACAAGGATTATTAGTTGAACTTGATAATGGAAATTATGAGCCTGCTTCAAAATTAAGTGTGGGAACAATTGACCAATTATATTTTTCATTAAGACTTTCTATGGTGGAAGAATTATCTGAAGAAAATATGCCAATTATTTTAGATGAAGTTTTTGCATATTATGATGACGAAAGATTAAAAAATACTTTATTATTTTTAAACGAAAAATGTAATAATCATCAAATTTTGATTTTTAGTTGTACAAACAGGGAAAAAGAAATGCTAGAGGAACTAAAATTAGAGTTTAATATTATAAATTTATAAAATTTATAAAATATTTAACAGATTTAAATAATTTAAAAAGTAAAGGACTGGAATTAAGACTCTCTTTTACCATTTAATACTTGAAGTAAGTGGAAAAATATAGTATAATATTTCAAGCGTAGAAAGATTATTTTTAGAGAAAGAGGAGAAAAGTATGTTTGAAAAATTAGAGAACGTAGAAAAGAGATATGAAGAATTAACAAAATTGATATCAGACCCAGAGGTAATATCAAATCATGAAGAATGGCAAAAGTTAATGAAAGAACATGCAAGTATAGAAGATGTCGTATTGAAATTTAGAGAATATAAAAAAGTAAAACAATCTATGGAAGAAGCAGAAGAATTATTACATGATCCAGAAATGAAAGAATTAGCAGAAGCTGAATATTATGAGGCAAAAGAACAATTGCCAAAACTTGAAGAAGAATTAAAATTTCTATTAATTCCTAAAGACCCAGATGATGACAAAAACATTATATGCGAAATAAGAGCAGGAGCAGGAGGAGAAGAAGCAGCATTATTTGCAGGTACTTTATTTAGAATGTATTCTATGTATGCAGAGAAAAAACATTGGAAATTAGAAGTATTAAATGAAAACGAAACAGGACTTGGTGGTTACAAAGAAATTTCATTTATGATTACTGGTAAAGGTGTATATAGTAGATTGAAATTTGAAAGTGGTGTACACAGAGTGCAAAGAGTTCCAGATACAGAAAGTAGTGGAAGAATTCATACATCAACAGCAACAGTTGCAGTTTTGCCAGTTGTAGAAGATGTAGAAATTGAAATTAATCCAGCAGATATAAAAATGGAAGTATTCCGTTCATCTGGTGCTGGAGGCCAACATATTAATAAAACTTCATCTGCAGTTAGACTTATACATGAGCCAACAGGAATTGTAGTAGAATGTCAGACAGAACGTTCTCAATTCCAAAATCGTGATAATGCAATGAGAATGCTTAGAACTAAATTATATGAGATAGAAAAACAAAAACAAGATAGTGAAATTTCAAATGCAAGAAAATCTCAAGTAGGTTCAGGTGATAGAAGCGAAAAAATAAGAACTTATAATTATCCTCAGGGTAGAATAACAGACCATAGAATAGGAATGAGTATTTATCAAATGGAGAATTTCTTAAATGGAGATTTGGATGAAATGATTGATAACTTAATTGCAGCAGATAGAGCAGAGAAATTAAAAGGTGAAGAAGAATAAATTTGTAATAAACAAAAACTCTTTAAAATAAACTAAAATAAAGTATATTTTAAGGAGTTTTTATAATGCAAGAAATACTAAAAACAACCTTGATAGGTTTATTTTTCCGGAACATTTGGTACGACATTAGGTGGAATACTAGGAATTATAATAAAAAAGAATTCAAACAAATTCTTAAGTTTTATACTATCATTTGCATCAGGACTTATGATGGCAATAATATGTTTTGATTTAATACCAGAAGCAATGGATATAAGTAGGATAATAAATGTAATATTAGGAATATTATTAGGAATAATTGTAATGATATTTTGTGATATATTAGTTCAAAAAAAATTTAGTAAAACAAATGTAAATTCGATAAGAAATACTAAAAACACATTATTAACAACTGGAATAATTGTATCAATAGGATTAGCAATACATAACTTCCCAGAAGGATTAGCAATAGGTTCAGGATTTGGAGCTTCTATGAAATTAGGATTAAGTTTAGCAATAGCTATATGCCTACATGATATACCAGAAGGAATATCAATGGCAGTACCAATGAAAAATGGAGGAATGAAGCCATCAAAAGTCATTTATTATGTTGTATTATCAGGAGTAACAACAGGAGTAGGAGCTTTTTTTGGAGCGATAATAGGAACTATATCAGAGCAGATAATAGCAGTTTGCTTAAGCTTTGCAGCTGGCGCAATGTTATATATAGTATCAGGAGAACTTATACCAGAGTCTAATAATTTATATAAGGGAAGAATGTCAGCGGTTCGGAAATATGTTAGGCTTTTTAATAGGATTGTTTGCAATGATGTTATAAAAAGGTTGAATATTAATACATATAATGTTAAAATATAAATGTTATAATTAAAGATGAAATTGATAGGAGTAGTTAGATATGAAAATAATGTTCATATGTACAGGAAATATATGTAGAAGTGCAATGGCAGATTGGTTGTTGAAGCAAAAAATAAAAGACAAAAACATAAAAGATATAGAAGTATATTCATGTGGAGTATATGCAGAAGATGGAGATACACCAACCTGGGAAGCAAAACGAGTAATGATGGATGAATATTCAATTGATATGAGTCAACATAGAGCCACAAATATAAGAAATTCTAATATTGAAAAAATGGATTTAATATTATGTGCTACATCAAGACATAAAAGAGCAGTTTTAGGTGCATATCCTGAAT
The DNA here is from genome assembly GCA_963928115.1 of Bacillota bacterium. Classification (GTDB taxonomy): domain Bacteria; phylum Bacillota; class Clostridia; order TANB77; family CAG-508; genus CAG-269. The sequence continues at coordinate 3,094 of CAWVDV010000058.1, forward strand.
TAGATGGAAAAGTTTTCACAATGAAAGAATATGTTGGATATGACAGAGAATATCATGATAAAATTGATATAAAAGACCCATGGGGATATGATATCGAAACATATAGGTCATGTGTAGCTGAAATTGATGAATGTTTAGAAATGTTACTCAAAAACTTGTCAAATAATGTCGGATATGGTAAAATATAGTTATATTAGAAATGAGAGAAAGGGTGATGGGTATGGATACTAAAACAACGTCAATAGTAGCATACTTAACATGGATAGGACTAATTATAGCTATATTAGCAGGAGATAAAGAAGGAGCTAAATTTCATGTTAATCAGGCATTAGTTATATGGCTATTTTCACTAATTTCATTAATACCTTGTATCGGATGGATTTGGGCAATATTTATTTTCGTTTGCTGGATAATAGGATTAATCGCAGCAATTAATCAAGAAGAAAAAGAAGTTCCATTGATAGGTAAAATCAGAATTTTAAAATAAGAATATGCTAGGAATTTTAATTATAATCCAGCTCGACGTGAGTTGGATTTATTTATATATAAGGGAAAGAGATTAAAATGAAAAAAGAAAAAAATTAAATGATTATGTATATATATCTGTTATAATAACAGTTTTATTATTAATAATGTTCTATATTATTTATGTAGCAATTGGGAAACCACCAATATTTAATTGTTGGATTTATGAAAAATTTGGAATTTATTGTCCAGGTTGTGGTTGTACAAGGGCACTTGTTAATTTATTTCAAGGAAATATAATTAAGTCATTATATTATAATCCTACAGTTTTGTATGCGGTAATTGTATTAATTATATATTTAGTAGGCAATACAATAGCTAAAGTGTTAAAAAAGGATTCAAAATACATTTTAAAATATACACCGATATTAATTTATGTAGGCATTTTTATATTAATAGGTACATGTATTGTGAAAAATTTGTTAAAAATTATTTAATATTTCAAAATGCTTGCTTTTTTAATTTACATATAGTAAAATAACTTGTGCAAACAGGTATTTGAAGGTAGTTTGGGAAAAAGGAGTGTCCCAAAATCCCTGAAAACAGGGATTTTAAGGACCGTCCCCTAATCCCGGAAAGGAAGATGTATAGTGCAAGATGTTTTAGAAGGTTTAAATGATAAACAATATGAAGCGGTAGTAAATACAGATGGTCCATGTTTAGTTATAGCAGGAGCTGGAAGTGGTAAGACAAAAGTTTTAACACACAAAATTGCTTATCTAATAGGAAAAAAAGGTGTTAAACCATGGAATATATTAGCAATTACATTTACAAATAAAGCTGCAAATGAAATGAAAGAAAGAATTGCAAATATTGTAGGAGATGATGCAAAGGATATTTGGATGGGAACATTCCATTCTATTTGTGTGCGTATTTTAAGAAAGTTTATTGATAGAATTGGTTTTGATTCATCTTTCATAATTTTTGATACTTCTGATCAAAAGACTTTAGTTAAAGGGTGTTTAAAAGATTTAGCAATTGATGATAAAATGTTTAATGATAGAGCAGTTTTATCAGAAATTAGCAATGCTAAAAATGAAATGTTAGAGCCAGACCAATATGCCGTAAGAGCAAATGGAGATTTCAGAAAAGAAAAAATTGCAACAGTTTATGAATTATATCAAAAAAGATTAAAGGAAAATAATGCGGTAGATTTTGATGATATTATTAATTATGCAATAAAAATATTGGAAGAAAATCCAGATATATTAGAATATTATTCAAATAAATTCCAATATGTTTTAGTAGACGAGTATCAAGATACAAATAAATCACAATTTACATTAGTTACAATGCTTGCATCTAGAAATGGAAATATTACAGTAGTTGGAGATAATGACCAAGGTATATATAGTTTTAGAGGTGCTGATATTTCAAACATTTTGAATTTTGAAAGAGATTTCCCAGGTACAAAGATTATTAAGCTAGAGCAAAATTATCGTTGTACAGGAAATATATTAAAAGCTGCAAATGCAGTTATAAAGAATAATGAAGTAAAATATAAAAAAGAATTATGGACACAAAATGAAGAAGGAAATTTGCCTAAAGTATATCAAGCAGATAATGAATATGATGAAGCAACATATATTGTAGAGCAAATTGAACATTTAAAAAGAGAAGAATATTATAAATATTCAGACTTTGCCGTACTTTATAGAATGAATACTCAATCAAGAGCAATAGAGGATATTTTAAGAAGAGAGAATATACCATATAAAATTGTTGGTGGATTAAAATTCTATGAAAGAAAAGAAATTAAAGATACTATTGCATATCTAAGGTTAATACAAAATGGTAATGATAATTTGAGTTTAAAAAGAATAATAAATGAACCTAAAAGAGGAATAGGAAAAACAAGTTTAGATAAAGTAGAGCAAATTGCTGAAGCAAGCGGAACTTCTATGTATGAAGTTATAAAAAAAGCTGATGAATTTGGTTTAAATAGAGTATTTTTAAATTCAAGAGACTTTGTAAATGTAATAGAAGAGTTGAAAAGCAAAAAGGATGAACTTAGTGTTTCTGAATTAATTAAGTTAACACTTAAGAAAACAGGATATACAAAAGCATTAGAAGCGGAAAATACAATTGAGGCAGAAAATAGAATTGCAAACCTAGATGAGTTATTAACAGTTGCAATTGAGTTTGAAGAAGAATTTGCAGAAAATTCACTATCAGAATTTTTAGAAGGAATAACATTATCAAGCGATTTAGACAATATGGAAGAACAAGAAGATTCTGTTACATTAATGACATTACATAGTGCAAAAGGTTTGGAATTCCCAGTAGTATTTTTAGTTGGTATGGAAGAAGGAATCTTTCCTGGATACCAATCTATGATGGACCCTCAAGAATTAGAAGAAGAAAGAAGATTATGCTATGTTGGAATTACTAGAGCAAAAGAAAACTTATTTTTAACATGTAGTAAACAAAGAACAGTATTTGGTTCAACAAGCTATAATCCAGTATCTAGATTCTTGAATGAAATACCAGAAGAATTATTAGAAGGTTATCAAGAAGCATTTGGAGAGCCAGATAACAACAAAAATCAAATGTTTAAAGATTCTAATTATAGCTGGACATATGGAAGTAGAGATAATAGAAATAATGGAAATAGTGCAATTAAGACATATAAAATTAATGAAAAAGAACCTGTTATGGCAGCAAGTAATAAAAATACAGGTTTTGCATTTAGAACAGCAGAGAGTTTCTTAAATAATATAGGTAAAAAATCTGCTATGAACACAAATAATCAAATTGATTTATCAAAATATGAAGCAGGTGTTAGAGTTTTTCACAAAAAGTTTGGTGAAGGTACTATTAATATGGTAGAGCCTGAAGGAGAAGATTTAAAAGTTGATATTAACTTTGATAAAGCTGGTCATAAGAGATTAATGGCTAAATATGCAAATTTGGAAATTATATAAAATGTCCTTTTGGGGACGTTTCTGTTTGAGTCATTTATGGAACAAAATCTAGGTAATACAAAAAATGTCAAAAGGGGGAATATTGTGAAAAAGATTATTTTTGTTATTATTTCGATATTCATTATCATGGTAAATTTTGTAATAATGCTTTTTTATGGGAGATATTATCACAAGATATTTTTAATACCGATAATAGTTTTAATAGTTGTATCAATTATATTAAGATTAAAAGAAAAGAAGAAAATAGCATATATTATTATGATAATAGCAATTATTATGATAGGAATAATTACAAATTATAGTTTTATCTTAAAAAAAGAGGCAGAAGAAGAACGAAAAGAAAGATTTAATTCTGTTGGATTCATGACTGATTATGAAATAAACGTATTTAATGAACAGTTTACACCATATGAGGGAAAAGAAGTAAGAGGCCTAATTGTTCGTGCTTTAATTTCAAAAGTTGTTAGCAATAATTTGAGCAATACCGACTATGAAGTTATGCAAGTTACTATATCTGGAGTAGTAACATTAAATAAAGAAGATACGCAACTGCCTGAACAATTTGATGAAATTAAATCGGATAAAACCTATAATGTAAATATCATTTATAATAAATATGGAAAAGTAGAATCCATTTATATAGAAGAAAATCCATGATATGTGAATTTTCAAGACAGTGAAGTGAACTAAAAATGTTAGATAAAAAGTTTAACAAAAAGGTTCATTTTTTTTGAATAAAATTGATAAAAATGGAAATAATGAAAAAAGAAATCAAAAAGAAAGGAATGATTTAAATGGCAGATTTAACACAAGCAGAATTACAACACCTAAGACATTTAATAGGTGCACATGAGACAGCATATCAAAAATTAAACACATATTCAGCACAAGCTGTTGACCCACAAATAAAGCAAATTTTTGCAAAATCAGCACAAGATGCTTTAAACACAAAACAAAAATTAATGACATTTTTAAATAATTAGGAAGGAGAGAATTGTAATGGATGAAAAGACAATGGTAAATGATATTTTAAGTAGTGTAAAATCAGATTTAACAGCATATCAAACAGCTATATCTGAATCTGAAAATATGAATTTAAGACAAACATTCCAACAAATAAGAAATAATGATGAAAGTTTTCAATATGAGTTATTTAAAATTGCTCAAACTAAAGGTTATTATAAACCAGCACAAAAAGCAACAGTAACAGAAATTAATCAAGTAAAAACTGATTTACAACAATAAGGATTAAAAAGTATATTCACATTCTGATATAGAATGAATATACTTTTTAAAAATTATTTAATAAATTGTTCTTTTTTTAGTCCAGTTATTTTTAAAATGATATTTATATCTATTTTTTCTGATAGCATTTTTTTTGCGACATCAATTAAACTTTCTTGTCTGCCTTCACGTCTGCCTTCTTGCATGCCTTTTTGCATACCTTTTTGCATACCTTCTTGTAAGCCTTCTTCTATTGCTTTTTTTCTCATTTCTTCTGCTTCTCTTCTTAATACTTCATGAATATGTGACATAACCTCATTTCCTCCTTTTTCTTTTAATATTATTTCTTTTATTTTTTCTAGCTCTTCTTTTTTTAATCTATTTTCCCAAATATATCCTACTTCTCTTGCAAATTCTTTTCTCTCTTTTTCATTTGTTAGAGTTTTGGAAAACTTTTCTACAGTATTTAATAGCTCTTCAGATGAATTTAATCGATCAATTACAGATATTCTTGCTATTGCTGTTCCTCTTTCTATTGCTTCTTCTACACTTCGTATATCAACTAAATTATATCTAATGATTGAACTACTACCTTTGCGATGTTTAAATACTTCTTGAGATTCTTCTAGTCCTTTTTTTGCTGTCCATTTCGATGTTCCTGCATAAATTACTATTGGTATAATAGTTGGTTGTCGCTTTTTATTTTTTTCGTCTTTTAAATTTTTCCTTGAATCCATGATTGCTAGGCTATAATCTGCCATTCGAAATGGCATATTTTCATCTACTTTTGTTTGATGTTCAATTAGAAAAAAAACTTCTTTACCTTTTAATTTGTATACAATATCTGCTATTCTTTCTTCAAATTTATTTGTTATATAATGTGTTTCATATTTTTCTAAATTTTCTGACCTAATTTTTTCTTCAGGATCTAATTCCTGATTTATTAATTTAGCTACTTCTTCTTTATTATTTAATATTTGTCTAAATAGTTTATCATGTTTATGATGTTTATACTGTTTTTTTACATTGTCTAGTATGTAATCTTCACTTACATCATTTAAAACGTATGTTATATTTTGATTTACAAAAATTACTAAATCTAAATAATCTTTCATTGTGTAATATTCCAATATTTATGCCTCCTTTATTGTAATTTATTCACACTATAAAATCAAAGTTTATTTTACAGTAAAAATGTTATTTTTATTAATATAATCTATGTATTTCTTTTTTTTTCACCTCTTTTCATTATTTTTCTTTGTTTTTATTTTTTTGGAAATTATAGATTTAAATATTTAGCAAAAAAATTAGCTTTAGAAATAAATTTGAAAAAATTATATCTAGATATTATCATATTTTGTTATGATTTGCAATGTTATTTGTGAAAATTATGTAACTTTTCGTCGCGCTTTTCGACAAAATATTGTTTGATAATATTAGAAACTTTAATAAAAACAAAGATGAATATCAAATAGTAATGCTGATAATTTTAAAACGAGTAAAAGAAAAAAAGAGATAAAACGAAGAAAAGTGAGATAAACTAAAAAAAACAAAAAAAACTTAGGGAAAATCAAGATGCATTATCTTTGCAAAAAAACAAATGTTACAATATTATTACAATAATCGGCATGTAGTTTAATGAACTAAATTACAAAGGAGAGATTGAATATCATGTTCAAAAAAATTTTGATACACACAAGAAAGGGTATTAAATTCATAATATTATTTATGATTGCGGCTTTTTTAATAGTTGGAGCTATTGCTTTTTTGTATAAACCTACATATAGCGTATTTATAAATGGAGAACAGGTTGGATATACAGAAAATCGTTCAGAATTGCAACATAAAATAAATGATTACGTTGAAAAAGGTGATGGAACAAATGAAAATGTAGCATTTGTACAAGTAAATAATATGCCAGAATATAAATTATGCTTATTAAAAAAGAATATTGTAGCAAATGATGATGAAATATTTGAAAATATAAAATCACAAGGAGTTACATATTATAGATATTATGCAATATTAGATAATCAAGAGGAAAAACTCTATGTATCTAATTTTGAAGAAGCAGAAAGTGTAGTAAATTCATTAAAAGAAAAAGATAGTGCAAACGTTGAAACTATTTCTATTGTAGAAAAATATGAAACAGAATTAAAGGATTTGGTTTCTAGTGAAGAAGCAGTTTCAAAATTATATGTAGAAAAACCAAAAGTTGTTAAAGTAGCTACAAAATCTTCAGGGAGATCAAGCAGTGTATATCAAGCAACAGGGACAGTAAATACGAAAACTACGACTTCAAGTGGAAAAGCTAATTTAGGGATATCATTAATTAGACCAGTATCTGGAACAATTACATCTAGATTTGGTTCAAGAAGTAGTGTTAGAAGTTCTTCACATACAGGGCTAGATATAGCAGCAGCAACTGGAACACCAATTAAAGCAGCTGCGTCAGGTACAGTAACATTTTCAGGATATAAAGGTTCATATGGAAATATGATTGTTATTAGTCACGGAAATGGTGTGCAAACATATTATGGACATTGTAGTAAATTATATGTTTCAGCTGGTACACAAGTATCACAAGGTCAAACAATTGCAGCAGTTGGTTCTACTGGAAATTCAACTGGACCACATTTACATTTAGAAATACGTGTTAATGGAGTGGCATATAATCCACAAAATTATCTATACTAATTCGTTGAAAAATAATTATAATTTTATCTACGTTAAATCACATTTAAAACGCAGTTACATACAAATAGTATGCGCCTTTGCCTTTTAAATGTGATTTGCCTTGCTAAAATTTAATTTTTTTCCAACGTTATATACAAAAGTTTTTTAAACAAAGTATTGAATTCCTTTTAATATTGCGTTATTTTTCATATAAATTTTTGCATGTTCAGCTAATTTGTATTCAAAATTAGCTGAAAAATTTTGAAATTTTGCAAATTCAGATAATATGTTAAAAAATTTATATATGTATTTGTCTTTGAAATTAATATCTTTAAAAACTAAGAAAAATTTATTTTGATAATTATATAGCAATATTTTTTTAGCCAATTTCTCAATATTCAAATTTTCAATTTTTGAGATACTGCTACAAAAATTACAAAAATAATCAAAATTTTCAAATTCATAAATAGCATTTTCAAAAGTAGGTGTATTAGTTTTTCTTTTTACTGTTAGTTTTTTTTCATTTGAAGAATATTTAGTAATTGTAAAGACTATTACATCTTCTAAGGTAGAAAAAGCCTCTATTAGTAATTTACATCCTTCAGTGTGAAAATCAACTTCTTTTTCAGCTTTTTGAAGTATATCTAAAAAAAGATTTTGTGAATTCATGATGTTATCAAAAAATGTATGTATATCATTTGTGTTTTTTTCTATGTCTTCTATATGCATAATAATTCTAATTTTATTATCTGTTAATTTTTCAATTTTCATATGGTAGGCCTCCTAATATCTATAATTATATTATACTACTAATATCATTATATGAAAAGAAGTAAATTTTGGTAAAATTATTGTAATGTACTTGAAAAATTTGCTAATTCAATATATAATAGCAAAGAGTTAAAAAAGAAATATCCGTAGTAAAAGATTGAAAAATAATTACAATTTTGGACTGTGAGTCAGGGAAGGAATGATTAATATGGCAACTAAAGAAAAAAATGTATGGATTTTATTAATATTTATTTTATCAGGACTAGTAGTTGGGGGACTATTGGGACAATTAGCATCAAATGTGAGCTGGTTATCATGGCTATCATATAGTCAAAGTTTTGGATTAGAAAATCCAGTAGTTTTAGATTTAAGTGTTGTAGAATTAACATTTGCACTTATGTTTAGAATTAATATAGCTAGCATTATAGGTATGATACTTGCAATATTTATTTATAAAAAAATCTAATTAAAAAGTAGGGGCAATTAAAAACGAGGAAGGAATGACTATAATTTGTCAATAACAATAAAACAATTGCCAGAAACAGAAAGACCATATGAAAAGTTAGAATTATATGGAGAATCAACATTATCAAATGCTGAGTTATTAGCTATTATTATAAAAACAGGGACGAAAGAAGAGACATCAGTGCAGCTTGCACAAAAAATATTGAATTTGAATGATACTAAACAAGAAGGTCTTAATTTTTTGAAAAATATCACTATTGAGGAATTAACTCAAATAAAAGGCATAGGAAAAATAAAGGCTATACAACTCAAAGCAATAGGAGAACTTGCAATAAGAATGTCAAAACCAATAAATTATAAAAGGGTTATTGTAAAAGAGCCAAAAGACATTGTAAATGTTATTAGGGAAGAATTGAGATTCCAAAAAAGAGAAATTGCAAAAATTGTTATACTAAATGAAAAAAATGAAATACTAAAAATTAAGGATTTGTCATTTGGAGGGACAAGCTATGTCAATATTTCAATAAAAGAAATACTAGTTGAACCCATAAAAATGAAAGCATCTAAAATTATATTAGTGCACAATCATCCAACAGGAGATTCTACACCAAGTGATACAGATGTGAAATTCACATATAATCTTTATGACTTAGGACAAATGCTAGGAATACAACTATTAGACCATATAGTAATAGGAGTAGATACTTATACAAGTATTTTTTCGCAAATTGTAGAGAACATGCCTGATACAAATGAAAAGGAAAATAAGACAGAAAGTAAAAAAAGAAAGGATAAGCGATAATTATGAAACTTTTTACATTTGGATCAAAAGATATAGGAATTGATTTGGGAACAGCAAATATTTTAGTTACAGTAAAGGGAAAAGGAATAGTTTTAAAAGAGCCTTCAGTTGTGGCAATAGATAGAAAAACTGGAAATATAATGGCAACTGGTAATGAAGCAAAGGAAATGTTAGGAAGAACACCAGAACAAATAAAGGCAGTAAGACCTTTAAAAGATGGTGTTATTGCAGATTTTACAGCAACACAACTAATGCTTAAAAATCTTATAGAAAAAGTGGGAAAAAGATATAATGTAGGAAAACCAAGAGTTGTAGTTGGTGTACCATCTGGAATTACAGAAGTTGAGGAAAGAGCAGTAGAAGAATCTGTTATTCAAGCAGGGGCGAAAGAAGTATATTTGATTGAAGAACCAATGGCAGCTGCAATTGGAGCAACATTAGATGTTGGTGAGCCAAGTGGAAGCATTATTGTTGATATTGGTGGAGGAACAACTGAAGTTGCAGTTATTTCTTTAGGAGGAATAGTTGTAAGCCATTCATTACGTGTTGCTGGTGACGAATTAGATGAAGATATTGTAAACTTCGTAAAAAAAGAAGAAAATCTAGCAATTGGAGAAACAACGGCTGAACAAATAAAAATGCAGATAGGTTGTGCAATGCCTCTTATGACAGAAATGTCAATGGAAGTAAGAGGAAGAGACTTAGCAGATGGATTACCTAGAACAGTTACAGTTACATCTACACAAATTGAGGAAGCAATGAAGGAATCTATCGGAAAAATTGTGGAGATTGTTAAATTAACATTAGAAAAAACTCCACCAGAGCTTGCATCAGATATTATGGAAAAAGGAATTGTGTTAGCTGGTGGAGGAGCATTAATTAAAAATTTAGATAAATTATTAAGTTTAGAAACTGGAATGCCAGTATATGTTGCAGAAGAACCTTTAGATTGTGTTGTTAGAGGAACAGGAAAAACTTTAGAAGATTTAGAAAGATTAAAAACAGTTTTAATTAATGCAAGAAAAAGAAAATAGAAAAGAATGAGAGGTAAAAAATGTATAGAAATAAGAAAGCAGGAACTGTTGGAATCATAATTACTATTATTATTTTAATATTGATAGTCATTTTTTCAAATGGAGAAAGTAATACTGCATTTTTTGAAAATGCAGCAAGTAATTTAGTTATGCCTATTCAAAATGGATTAACATATTTAAAAAATAAAATAAGTGGTAATAATACATTTTTTACAGATATAAACAATTTACAAGCAGAAAATGAAGAGTTAAAACAAAAAAATAGTGAATTAGAGCAATCTTTAAGAGAACTTGAAAATATAAAAACAGAAAATGAAACATTAAAAGAATATTTAAATTTAACTGAAAAATATGGAGAATATAATACAGTTCCAGGATATGTTATAAATAAAGATATAAGTAACTATTCAAAAACAATAGTAATTAATTTGGGAACAGATGACGGAGTAGCAGAAAATATGACAGTTATAGCAGACCAGGGACTAGTTGGATATGTTGTTTCAGTTACAGATACAACTGCAAAAGTGCAGACAATAATTGATACTGCAAGTTCTGTTAGTTGTATAATGAGTTCAAATGATGAAAGTATAGTATGTAAAGGAACAATGGAGGATGATTCATCATTAAGAGCAATGTATATTCCAACTGATAGTAATATAGCACAAGGAGAAAGCATTGAGACATCTGGTTTAGGAGGAATTTATCCAAAAGGAATACATGTAGGAACAGTAGAAAAAGTAACAAATACTCAAAATTTAACAGATAGATATGCAATAGTAAAAACAGCAGTTGATTTTGATAAATTGAATACTGTTCTAGTTATAACAAACCAATAAAATGATTGAAAAATAAAGAAGAAAGAGGTGAACCAAGTGAAAAAATTAGTAATAAATATATTTTTGATATTAACAATATTTATTATCTATTTTTTGCAATCTAATTTTTTTACTTGGTTTAATATAGCAGGTGTGATGCCAAATCTATTTGTTGTTATAGTTTTGTTTATAGGGTTATTTGCAAGTAAAACTATGGGAACAATTTATGGAATAGTTATAGGACTTATATTAGACTTATTATTTGGCATGAGAGTTGGTATTCAAGCGGTTTCTTTAGGATTAATTGGATTTTTAGCAGGAATATTTGACAAAAACTTTTCTAAAGATAGCAGAATGACAATTATGCTTATGGTTTTAAGTTCAACAGTAATTGTTGAAGTGCTTAATTATCTATTTAAATATATGTTTGAGGGAATTAATGTAGAGATATTTAATTTTGTTAGAACTTTAATTTTAGAAGTTATATTTAATCTATTATTAACAATTATTTTGTATCCATTAATTAGAAAATTTGGATATGACATAGAAAATGAATATAAAGGTAATAAAATATTGACCAGGTATTTTTAAAAGGCAGGTGGTAATTTGGTAAGTATTAAAAGAGGAAATACTAGAAAAGTAGCAAAAAAGGCAAATACAAATTTAAGATTTAATATTATAACTGTTTTAATATATGTTGTAGGAATTATTCTAATTGCTAGATTATTCGACTTGCAAATTGTTCATGGTGCAGAATACAGAGAACAATCAAATACAAGATTAACAAGAGAGAGTACAATTGAAGCTGCAAGAGGTTCTATTTTAGATAGAAGTGGACAAGAGTTAGTTACATCAGATGCACAATTTTCATTAGAGATGTACAAAACTAAAGTAGATGACCAAACCTTAAATCAAGATATATTAAATATGGTACAAGTACTAGAAAAATATGGTTGCTCATACTCTGATGATTTTCCAGTAAATACTGACACATTTGAATATACAATTTCAGGAGATGAACTTGCGGAGTGGAAAGAAGATTATGACATAGAGGAGAATACAACAGCAGAAGAAGCTTTTTATGAATTTAAAGACAAATATGAAATTCAAAATACTGATATCCAAGAAATTAGAAAAATAATTGCAATTAGATATTTGATATCACAAAAAGGATATAGTAGCACAAGAGCAGTTACAATTTCAGAAAACATACCAAGAGAAGCAGTTGCCGAATTTAGTGAAAGTTCTGATAAATTTGCAGGAATTAATATAGTTGTAAAACCGGTTAGAAAATATACCTCTGGAACTTTAGCATCACATATTTTGGGATATGCTGCACAAATAAGTTCAGAAGAATATGAGACTAGAAAAGAATATTATTCTCAAAATGATATAATTGGAAAAACTGGAATAGAATATGTATTTGAAGAATATCTAAAAGGAAAAAATGGAACAAAACAAATAGATATGGCTGTTGATGGTTCTACAACTGCTGAATATATAGCAGAAGAAGCAGTTAAAGGTTCAGATATAGTTCTAACAATAGATGCGAATTTACAAAGAGTAACAGAAGAAGCACTTGCAGCAAATATCCAAAAAATTGCAAGTGGAGGTTTTGGAGAACGATTTGATACAAATGCAGGGGCTTGTGTTGTAATGAATGTAAATACTGGTGAGGTACTTGCAATGGCAAGTTATCCAGACTATAACCCAGCTGATTTTGTTGGAGGAATAAGTACAGAAAATTGGAACAATTATACAAATAATGAGGCAAAGCCTTTAGTAAATAAAGCAGTTCAAAATTCATATTCACCAGGTTCTACTTTTAAAATGATTACAGCAATAGCAGGACTTGAGTCTGGAACAATAACTACATCAACAAGGATTAATGATACTGGGGTGTATAGAAAATATAGTGATTATCAACCAAGATGTTGGTATTTTAGTGATTATGGTAGAGGACATGGATGGCTTGATGTTGCAGGAGCAATTGAAAAATCATGTAACTATTTCTTCTATCAAACTGCAGATAATATGGGAATAGACACTTTAGTAAAATATGCTAGATATTTTGGATTAGGAACAAAAACTGGTATAGAATTGCAAAGTGAAACAGCAGGTCAATTAGCAAGTAAGGAAACAAAACAAAAATTGCATCCAGATGAACCTACATGGTATCCTGCAGATTCATTACAAGCAGCGATTGGACAAAATGATAATGAATTTAGTCCATTGCAAATGGCAAAATATATAAGTATGCTTGCAAATGGTGGTAAACAAATAGATGTAAGTATAGTAAAAACTATTAGAAATTCAGATGGTTCAGAGGAATCAAAAGAAGAAATTAATAATTTTGTAAATCAAAAATTGGGAATTGAAGAGACTGAAACAGAAGATATAACAATTGACCAGAACAATTTAAATGCAGTATTATCAGGAATGCAATCAGTAACTGGAGATTCTGGAGGAACAGCATATGTAAGATTTAGAGATTTTAATGTAAGTGTTGGTGGAAAGACAGGGTCTGCTGAAGCAGCAAATGACAAAGTTCATGCATGGTTTGTTGGATTTGCACCATTTGAAAATCCAGAAATAGCAATAGTTGTTATGGTTGAAAATGGTGGTCATGGAAATTATACAGCAGAAGTTGTAAGAGATATAATGGAAGAATATTTCGGAATGAATACACAAGATATTCAAGAAGATATGACAGCTGAGCCATATACTCAACAACTTAATTAGTTACAATTTAATTTGTATATTGCAAGAATATTATATTTAATAATTTCTTGTACCTTGTTGTCGCAACCTTTGATTGTAAAAGAAAAATAAATTTTTCTTTTAGTAGTAAGCAGGTTGCTTCAATCGCACTCGCTTATGCTCGTTTGGTCGCTACGCGGTACTGCAAAATTATTAAATATAATATTCTTGCTAATAATAAATATAACTAATATTAAAAAATAATGAAAAGAGGAATGTTGAAATGAAGCATTGTGTTAGTATTAATTTAAGAAAAAATGAAATTGTAATAAAATTAGATGATAATGCAACACAAAGGGAAATAGTAGAAAATTTAAGAAGAAAATTACCTGAATTGAAAAAATTGTATAAAGATGAAAAAACACCAATTACAGTTACGGGAAAAGTATTGAAAAATAGAGAAATAGATGAAATACAGGCATTGATAAAAGATAAAATTGATGTAGAAATAGATTTTGATATGCCAAAAAGTTTAGGGTTGTCAAGTATTAAGAAAACTTTTGAAAAAGAAATTGCTATTTCTGAAACAAAATTTCATAGAGGTTCATTGCGATCAGGTCAAAAACTAGAAGCAGATGGAAGTTTAGTAATATTGGGAGATGTTAATTCGGGAGCAGAAGTAATGGCATCTGATAATATTGTCGTATTAGGAGCATTAAGAGGATTAGCTCACGCAGGAGCAAAAGGAAATAAGCAAGCTATAATTGCAGCTGGGTTATTAGATACAGTTCAAATTAGAATAGCAAATATAGTAAGAGAAATAGACAGAGATGAAGAACCTATGCATAAGCAGGCTTATGTAAGTGTCATTGATGGCAAGATTGAAATTGAATAGAAAAGCCATAATTTAAGAGTTTAACTCAAAAGTAACATGATTAAAGCTAGATATAGCATGTAATCTTTAACACCTTCTTGATATAAAAAGAATAATAAGGCAAGAATAATAATATCATCTAGATAAAGTGAAATACCTAATATTTCAATAATTGGTTTATCGCTATCCATTGAAAAAGGATTTTGAAAATGGATAGCGTTTTTTGAGGTATTATTTTCATCAACATTATCTATATAATCATTTTTTTTTGAATAAATATTATTTCTTGGATAATATCGATTCATATTATAAGGATACTGAAAAAATGGAAAAATAGGCATTATTTAGGACTCCCCTTATTATTTTGATTATTATTGTCATTATTAAACAAGCCACTAATTTGAGCTATGTTTAGTAAATTTGCATATTGGTCAACTTTTTCTCTTCTGCTTTCTCTTAAGTATGGTTTCAATGAGTGTAAAAGATTGCTACTTGCGTTATTAGAATTATTCATTTGGTCCATAATGGATTTCATCTTCATAATTGTACTCATATCAATATTACTAAAATCAAAAGAATTGTTTGAATTATCATTATTATTTGAAGGATTATCTGAAGTGTTTTGATTATCTTTATTAATCATTGAGGAAAAATTTTGTATCATTTCAGGTGGAATTTGTGAAATTACATCATTTAGTTCACCTTTATTCATCATATCTTTTAATTTATTAATTGTATTTTCATCAAAATTCATATTACTCAAAAAAATCACCTACCTATTTAAATATATTCCAAACCACTTAATCTATGTTTATTATATGTTGTAATTCTAAAAAAGTTAATAATAATTTTAGAATGTGGAAATAAACCACAAAATGTGGCTTTTAACTAATTGACAATGTTAAAAAGTTGTAGTAAAATATGTATGAAAAGAAAACATAAAGAATATATGCGGAAAAAAAGGAAATACTAAAACAAACGAAAAAACAATAAAAGGGAGGAACGAAGAATATGAGAAAAGAAGAAAAATTAAAAGAAGCAAATGGAATCACATTAATAGCATTAGTAATTACGATTTTGTTCTCTTATGATGAAAAAATAAAATGTAGTAATAGCAAAGGTTTCCTCCGAACAACAACTTTAGTAAAAATAAAATTTTCACATATTTAAAAGATGAATGGTAAAAAATATAATTACAAATTCATCTTTTTTTGAATTTATAATGAAAAATTAAAAAACAAATGCTATAATGTTAATCAATAAAAGTAAAATAAATTATGCAGAAGGTATCTGCACAATTTAGAAAGGTGGAAAATTTGAACGATATAGAGAAAATAATAACTGATGAAAAATATAATCTAGAATTGAAAGAACAAGTTAATTTTGAAGAACCAAAAAAATACTTAAAAGCAGTTAGTTCTTTTGCTAACGGATATGATATTGGTTATATAATATTTGGTGTAGAAGATGAAACAAAAAATATAGTTGGTGTAAAAGATATAAAGAAATCATATGAATAAGTTTCAAATAGAATAAAGACTCGAATTGATCCAAGCATTATACCAACAATAGACATTGTAGATATAGAAGGTAAAAAAGTAATAGTTGTAAAAGTAATACCAGGACAGCATACGCCATATTACTATGTTAATAAAGGAACAAGAACGGCATATATAAGAAAAGGTGATCAAGATTGCGAAACAAATAGTACAGAATTGAATGAACTTATATTAAGAGGAAAAAATATAGGTTGGGATGAACAAATTTCGGATAATATGTATAAAGATTTTACTTTTGAAAGTTTAAAAAAATATTTCAAAAATATAAAAGGTTATGATATAGATAAGGAAAGTTTAATATCCTTTAATCTAATAAAAGATGATAAATTAACAAATGCAGCACTATTACTATCAGACCAAAATCCAGTTGTAGGTTCATTTGTTGCTTGTACTAGATGGAATGGATTAGAAAAAATTTCTGCAAAAGATGATATTGAGTATTATGGAAGTATTTTAGAACAAATTGAAAATTCTATGGAATTTATAAAAAAGCATATGTCAAACGGATGGATTAAAGAAGGAAAATTAGCAAGAAGAGAAATACCAGAATATGATTTAGATGCTTTAAGAGAAGCTTTGATAAATGCAGAAGCACATAGACAATATCTTATGAGAGGAACAAATATTGAAGTTGGATTTTATAATGATAGGATTGAAATTATTTCTTGTGGGGGATTAGAAAGTAGGAGAAAATTGGAAGATTTCTTGAAAAAACCAACTAGTACAAGAAGAAATCAACTTATTTGTGACATCTTTTCGAGATTAGACTTCATGGAACGTAGAGGAAGTGGAATTGCCAAGATGTTTCAGGCATATAAGGAAGATGACAAAAAACCAAAAATTGAATTATTTGATGATATATTTTGTGTTACATTTTATAGCAGATTATATTCGGATGAAACATCCGAAAAACATCCGAAAAACATCCGAAAAAATCCGAAAAATTTAATTTTAGAATATATCAAAGAAAATGAGAGAGCATCTAAAAAATATATAATAGAGGATTTAGAACTAACAGAAGGTCAAGTGAAACATGCTCTAAAAAGTTTAAAAGAGCAAGATAAGATAGAAAGTATTGGAAAAGGGAAAAAAACATATTATATTATAAAAAAATAAAATATTTGAATTATCCAGACGTCTGGACAATTCAAAAATAAAATCGTTTTAGACCAAAAATCTAAAGCGATTTTTTTATGGAAATTTTTTATCTACATCAAAAAGATATAAAGTTATACAAAAAATAATTTAAAATGGCTAAAAATTGAAAATGAAGCGAATAAACGGAAGAAGGTGAGGGAATGTCTAACTTAAATTTAAAAGGTGTATGGATACCAATAGAGATATTAACAGATAATAAGTTAAGTGATAAAGAAAAAACGATATATGCAATAATTTTATTGCGTTAGCAACAAGGTTCTGGGGAAAAATAAATTTTTTCCTGCCACACTAATACTTTTTGCCATCGGCTAAAAAAGTATTGTAGTGTGTTACAACACAATTTGAAAAAGCAAAGAAATAGGAAAATATATTCGTGTTATTAGCTACGCGAAAGGAGGTAATATATGAGCTATGCAATAATAAGAAACACAAAATATAAAAGAGATAATTTAAAAGGAATATTTAGACATAATGAACGAAGAAACAAGAATTATTCAAATGATAACATTGATAAAGAAAAATCATATTTGAATTATTCACTAAAGAAACCAAAATATAGTTATGAAAAAGAATTTGATAGAATAAGAGAAGAATATAATTTAAAAGGTCAAATAAAAACAGTAAGTAATATAGCTTGTGAATATATAATAACATCTGATAAAGAATTTTTTGAAAGAATAGGGGAAAAAGAAACAAAAAGATATTTTGAAGTAGCATATCAATTTGTTTGTGAATACAAGGATTTAGGAGAACAATATGTTTTATCTGCAAAAGTGCATATGGATGAGCAAAGTCCACATATGCACTTAGTTTTTTTGCCAGTTGTTCATACAAAAGATAAAAAAGGAAATAATATAGATAAACTTGCTTGTAGTGAATTTTGGAAAGAAAAAGACAGTTATAGACAATTACAAAATGCTTTTTATGATTATATGGTATCACATAATTTTGAATTAGAGAGAGGTTTACCAAAGGAAGAAACAGGCAGACAACACATAGATTTAAAAGAATATAAAGAAATAACTAATTTTAAAAATACAAAAGAAACATTAAAAAATATAAAATTAGAAATACCAGAAGTTCCAGATATAAAAGATATTAGAAAAGTTATGATAAATAGAGATGAAAAAATTTGTAATGAAATTATAAAGCCAAAAGATGAATTAATACAAGAGTTATATCAAGATAATGTTTCATTGCATAAGGAATTGTCAAAACAAGCAAAAGTTATAGAGGAAGCAGAAAAATATCAAAATGAAAGAGATAAAATACTTGCAGATAATGAAGAATTACACAATACAGTAAAACATTTAGAAAAAGAATATAAAAAGAAAAGTAATAATTTAGACTTTGATTTTAACAATAGAAAAGACGAACTTGAGGAAGAATACAAAGAAAAATCTTTTGAATTAGAGCATAAATATCATAACAAAATTCACAAGTTAGAAAAAGAGAATAACTATTTACACAAAATAATAAATAAGTTTTGGGATACTCTAGAAAAATTTATTTCTTGGATTTGTAAAAAAATTGATATTGCTGAAGAAGATAATCTGGTTAGAGATTTTCAAAAGGAAACAAATACTTTTATAGATCCAGAAAAACAAATTAAACACGAAGAAAGAGAAAAAGAGTGGGATTTGGAAAGGTAAAAAGAAAAATAATTAAAAATTTATAACAAAATTGATTTTGTTATGTTATAATGTTTTTAGATTAATAAAATATTTTAAGAGGAGAAATTCAAATGTTTAAATTTTATGGAAAATATGGAAATGTACACATTGATGGTATGAGTGTAGACATCGACAAAATTAATATGACTGAATTGGGTAAGTATTTAGAAAGATTAGAAAGAAAACGAGTGCAAATTATTGAACAACAAAATGATTGCTTATCACAAATAATAGAGTAAATTATGAAGGAAAAGAAATATGAATATAAAAACTAAAGAAATTTATTCAGAAGTATATCAAGTGCTGAACTTATTAGGAAATGAATATATTGATAAATTGCCAAAAAGTTTATTTAATATGTTAGAAGAAAAAGAAATATTAATTATGAACCTAAATATACAGAGGATTTACCATTAAATAAACAAAACATAAAGAAGGAAACATTATCAATAATTGCATTATTACATTTGAACTATTGGTGTGAAAATGTAAATGAGAAAAACGAATTAAATCAAATGTTTAAAAATAATGAAGATAGGTATCAAGATGAACTTAGAAAAAAGTATGATCCAGATAATATTTTTAAAAAGCATATTCAAGAAAATATTATTAAAAATGAAGTTAGTTTAGTAGAATATAAAGAATCTATATTTAAGAGATTAATTAATAAAATTAAAAGTCTTTTCAGAAGAGAAGGAAGCGATTGGACTTGCATATAATGGAGTAATGGCAGAAAATAAAGGAAATGGAGTGAGTTCAGGAGAATTAGAGATAGAATTGCATAATAATGGAAGGACAGATGCA
>CAWVDV010000059.1:0-11378 GCA_963928115.1 Bacillota bacterium
AAAGGGGGGAATATCAAGTTTTAATAATTTATATAGAAAAAACAAGGGTTGTAGAAGTTTTAACAGAAAAACTTTTTACAAAACCAAGTAGTGTAGGAGAGTGAAAAAATGGAAGAAAAAATAAAAGAATTGATGAAAAAATATAATATTAAGGAAAATTAAGATGTGATATTAGAAGGATATAGAATAATACTCTGTTCCTTCTTTTTTACCTAAAAAATAAAAACAAAAATTCGTAAAAGTATTGAAAAAGATTAATAAATATGATATAAATAGAAATGATAAAACAATATTAACTTAATGATATAATTAAAAAACTGATAGGAGTTGATATACATGGCAAATAATTTAGTAAATAAAACAGAAAAAGACTTTGAAAGTATTAAACATGTAGATGAAAATGGAGTTGAATTTTGGTATGCTAGAGAACTAATGACAATGTTGGAATATAGCAAATGGGGAAATTTCAAAAATGTAATAACTAAAGCAAAAGATGCCTGCAAAGGTAGTGATATCGCACAAGAGGAACACTTTGCCGACGTCGGGAAGGTGTTAAAAGTAGGAAATAATGCTGAAATGGAAATAGACGATATAAAACTTACAAGATATGCATGTTATTTAATTGCACAAAATGGAGATAGTAGAAAAAAAGCAATAGCATTAGCACAAACTTATTTTGCAGTACAAACTAGAAAACAAGAAATAACAAGACAAGAATATGAACAATTAAGTGAAGATGAGAAAAGATTATATACTAGAAAAAATGTAAAAGATAAAAATAAATATTTATTTGATACAGCAAAATCAGCAGGTGTGAAAAATTACGGAAAATTTAATAATTATGGATATAGAGGATTATATAATGGAGAAACTGCAAAAGATATAGCTAATAGAAAAGGAATATCAGAAAAAGAAGATATATTAGATTATATGAGTAGTACAGAATTAGCAGCTAATCTATTTAGAATTACACAAACAGATGAGGTTTTAAAAAATAAGAATATAGATAATGAAGATGATGCTTGTATAACACATCATAATGTAGGGCAGGCCGTTAGACAAACTATAAAAAGAATTGGTGGTACAATGCCAGAGAATTTACCAACACCAAGTAAAAGTGCAAAGCAAATTGAAAAAGAAAAGAATAAAAGAATTTCATCAAAAGCTAAAAAGAAATTAAAATAAAAAACACTACCTACGGCATATTCATACTTTCAGTAGTTCAATTCAATAATAGCAGAAAATATGATAAAAGTAAAGAGAAAAATAAAGGTTCTAAATTTTCAAACTTATATTGAATTTTTAGAACTTTTAATATTATATATTAAATATAATATTTTAATGACTAGAGAAAACAATTCATCTTGCATAAAGACACATTTTACGTAAAGAGAACATAAAATATAGCAAAAGAAGGTTATAGGTAAACCGTTATATTACCTAAATATAATATGCAAGGTGGATGATTAAAAAATGGCACAGTACATAATCCAAGGTGGAAAAAAAGCAGAAGGAGAAGTGACAATATCAGGTTCAAAAAATGCTGCACTTCCAATAATAGCTGCAACTATTTTAAATGCAGGAAAAACAACATTATACAATGTTCCAAATATACATGATACGCAAATGATGTTTGAAATATTAAAAAAACTAGGAGGAAATGTAACAAAAAAGTCTAATAAAATAATAATAGACACAAATAAAATTGACAAATATGAAATACCAGAAGATTTAATGAGACAAATGCGTTCATCAGTAATTCTGGCAGGAGCATTAATAGGAAAACATAGAAAGGCAATATTTTCATATCCAGGAGGATGTGATATTGGAACAAGACCAATCGATTTACATTTAAAAGCATTTGAAAAATTAGGAATAAATATTGATCAAAACTATGGAAAAATAGCATGTAGTTGTGATAAAATAGTAGGAGAAAAAATTGACTTAGATTTTCCAAGTGTAGGAGCAACAGAAAATGCAATACTTGCAAGTTGCTTAGCAGAAGGAAAAACAATAATTACAAATGCTGCAAGAGAGCCTGAAATTGTAGACTTGCAAAACTTTTTAAACAAAATGGGAGCAAAAATAAAAGGAGCAGGCACAAATAAAATAGAAGTAGAAGGCGTGAAAAATTTAAAAGATGTAAGTTACAACATCATGCCAGATAGAATAGAGTCAGGAACATTTCTATGTATAGCAGCAGCAACAAATGGAAATATACTTTTAAAAAATGTAGATACAGAACATATAACACCAGTTATCAATAAATTAGAAGAAACAGGATGTAAATTAAAAGTACAAAGAAGAGAAATAGAAATTGAAGCACCAAAAAAACTAAAAGCAGTAGATATAAAAACAATGCCATATCCAGGATTTCCAACAGATATGCAATCAATATTTGCAACTACTTTAACAACAGCAAAAGGTACATCAATTATAGTTGAAAATATTTTTGAAAACAGATATAAATATACACGGCGAATTAATTAGGATGGGAGCAAAAATAAATATAGAAGGAAAAACAGCTATAATAAAAGGAGTACGAAAATTATATGGTACAAATGTTAAAGCAACAGACTTAAGAGGAGGAGCAGCTTTAGTATTAGCTGGAATTATGGCAAAAGGAACAACAACTGTTGATAACATAGAATATATTTTAAGAGGATATGAAGGATTTGACAGAAAATTAAATAACTTAGGAATTGAAATTGAAAAAAGGGATTAAGGTTTGGATGGTCAGTTCGAACCTGTCCCCAAAGTGACCAAACTAAGCAAAGGAGGAATTCAAGTTGAAGTCTAAAGAATCAGATATGAACTTATATTATATGAAAAATGGACAAGCACAAAAAGAAAATATAGAAGACTTGGTGAAGAAAAAGAAACAAAAAGAAAGAGAAAAAAGAATCAAGCAAAACAAAATGCAAAGAGAACAGAATAATGATTTCGATTTTGAAACAGAAGAAGTCATTAAAATGACCAATAAAAATAAATTAAAAAAAGAAGAAGAAAGAAAAAAACAATTAAGTAAGCAAGAAAGAAAACGTAAAAAAAGAAACAGAAGAATTAAATTAGTTTTAAAAATAGTATTACTAATTGGCGTAATTGCAGGAGGGATAACTTTTGCATTAACTTCACCAATTTTTAACATAAAAGACATACAAGTATTAAATAATAATCAAGTTAGTAGTGATACAATTGTGAGTTTATCTGAATTAAGGACAGATCAAAATATATTCAAATTTTCTTCAAATAATGTAATACAAAAAATAAAAGAAAATCCATATGTAGAAAGTGTGGAAGTACATAGAAAAATACCAAGTACAGTTCAAATAGAAATAGAAGAAAGAATTCCGACATATAGTGTGGATTATATGGGAAAATATGCTATAATAAATAATCAAGGATATATTTTAGAAATATTTGAGGATAATAAAGGACTTCCAATAATATTGAATTCAACAACTGCAGAACAAGAAGTTTCTCCTAATCAAAGGTTAAATGATGAAGATTTGGAAAAATTAGAAGATGTTTTGAGAATAATGAGTTCTGCAAAAGAGAATAATTTAGACACAGAGGTCACAAATATTGACATTAGTAACAAAAATGAATATATTATATATTTAGAACAAGAAAATAAATATGTACATTTAGGAGACACTTCAAACCTAAGTAATAAGATGTTATATGTAGTTGCTATTATAGAACAAGAAAAAGAAAATGCAGGAGATATATTTGTAAATGGAGATTTAAATAATAAATTCCAACCATATTTTAGACAAAAAGTTTAGAATGTAGGTTTGCAGTAAAAGAGATATGTATAAATAAATTGATATTTATATTTTAAAATTATATATAATGAAAGAGGTGAAAAAATGACTCACAAAAAGACAATTAGTATAGTGCTAGGCATAATGTGTTTTGCTTTAACATTAGGAATATGTGTACAAGTAAGAACAGTGCAAGGTACAAATTCAACAGTAAGCCAAAATTATGAAGAAAATAACTTAAGAGCAGAAGTATTAAGATATAAAGAGAGATACGAAAATAGATATGAAGAATTAGAAAAAGCCGAAGAGGAATTAGAGAAAGTAAGACAAGAATCAACACAAAACAATGAAGATTTAGAAGCAAAAGAACAAGAAATACAACAAGGAAACAAGATGATAGGTCTAACTGAAGTAACAGGACCAGGTGTAATAATAACTTTAAGTGATAGTACAAGAGATGCGAGTTCAGTACTAAATGCAAGTGAGTTACTTGTTCATGATGGAGATGTGCTAAGTGTAATAAACGAATTAAAAAATGCAGGAGCAGAAGCAATATCAATAAATGACCAAAGATTAGTTCCAACAAGTAGTATAGTTTGTGGTGGAAATATAATAGAAATAAATGGAGAAAAAGTAGGAGCACCATTTGAAATTAAAGCAATAGGGCTTCCAGAGCAACTAGCAGCTTTATCAAGACCAGGTGGATATTTAGAAATTTTGAAAAATGCAACTGTTGGTGTGGAATTGAAAAAGTCAAATAGTATTACAATTCCAAAATATACAGGTGTTATCACTTATGAATATGCAAAGCCTGTTGACTAAAACTTAGGATAATAAATTCAAAATATTAGAGAAAGGAGGAATTCTTTTCTAAAGAGTAGAGAAAAGGTTTCGTAAAGCGAGATGTGACTTTAGTAAAGAAAATAATGGCTATGAAGAAAAAGCTAAACATCAAAAAAGGAAAAATAACAATGACAATTACAATTGGAATTGCATGTTTTGTGCTAGTATTAGTTATGTTTATGCAATTTAAAATTGTAAATGAAACAGATATAACTTCAATAGAAAATATGAGAGAAACAGAACTTAGAACAGAGCTTGCTAATTGGAAATCAAGATATGATGAAACAAACGCACAATATGAAGAAGTTCAAAGTACAATTGAAGAATATAAGCAAACAAAAGAGTCTAATGAAGAAACAGAAAAATTGGTGGATGAAGAATTAGCTACAGTTAATATGAATTTAGGAAAAACTGATGTTGAAGGAGAAGGAATTGAAGTTACTTTAAGAGAGACAGATAATGAAGAAATAAGTCAAATAAATGCAGATGATTTACTTGTAATAGTAAATGCATTAAAATTAGCCGGAGCAGAAGCAATATCAATAAATGATGAAAGAATTATAAATATGACAGATATAGTTAATATAGATGCTAATACAGATAATTTATTTGTAAGAATTAATGGTCAAAGAATTTTAGCACCATATGTAATTAAAGCAATAGGAAATCAATCATATCTAGAAAGTGCTTTAGTTGGAAAAGGCGGATATGTTGATGAACTTAGAACAATTGGGCATGATGTAACAATCGAAAAAAAGGATAGGATAACTATATTAAAATATGATGATGAGATAACAACAAAATATATTCAATAATGAAAGTCAAGGAGGAAGAAAATGATATTTATAGCTATATTAATAGGATGTATATTAGGAGCTATTATAGGAATAAATGCTCCAATGGTTTCATATACATATTCAAGTTATTTGGCAATAGCAATTATTGCAGCACTAGATTCAGTATTTGGTGGAATTACATCTGTTATAAATAAAAATTTTGATTTAAAAATATTTATTACAGGATTTTTTGGAAATGCAATATTGTCAATTTTATTAACAATATTAGGCGAAAAGTTGAATGTGGATATATATTTAGCAGCAATAGTAGTTTTTGTTGGTAGAATGTTTACAAATTTAGCAATTATAAGAAGATACTATGTTGATAAATGGTCAGATAAATTTAAAAAGCTTAAACAACAGGAGGAAAAAGCAGAGGAAGAAATAGTAAAAAATTAATAAGGATTAGTAAAACATTCTCGCTTAGCGAGATTTGTTTTTCATTATAGAAAATATAATTTCCTATAATGAAAAATAATATTGCACAGAAAAATTGCTTCGCAATTTTCCGCGACAACAAATCTTATACGCTTCTTGCTAGACCTTAAAATGAGGTTTAAAAAGTGAAAAAAGTAGAGAAAAGGTCTAGCGAAGCTAGATTTGTTTTATTACAACTATATTACAAAAACATTACAAAAATATAACAAATCCTATTGACATTTGTCTAAAAATGTAATATATATACACTTAGGAAATTTAATACAAAATTGGAGGAATTAACTTGGCAATCGGAGATATCATTGTAGGTATTGACATAGGAACAAGTAAGGTTTGCACGGTTGTAGGAGAAGTAAATAACTTTGGTCAAATCGAGATTATATGTAATACCTCTTATAAATGTAGTGGACTAAAGAAAGGTAAAATAATAAATGAAGAAGATATAACATTAAGCATTGCAAAAACCATACAAGATGCCGAAGAAGAAACTAATTTAAAAATAAATTCAGCCTATGTAACAATTCCAGGAAAATATGTTACAATTGTACAAAATACAATTACAAAAGATGTAAAAGATAAATATGCTGGAATTTCAGTTAGAGATGTGCAAAATGCAATAATGCAAGTTAAAGATATAGATATACCAGAAGCAGAAACACTAATTGATATAGTACCAGATAAAATTGTATTAGATAATGGTGATGTAGTGGCCGATCCAGTAGGAAATTTGAGTTCAAGTTTTACAATTAGTGCCCAAGTAATATTAGCCCAAAAAGACTATGTAAGGCAATTGCATAATATATTCAAAAAAGCTGGATTAGAAATAGATGGAATTGTGCCAACAACATTAGCTGAAAGAAATTTAGTGTTAGATAAGAATGAATTGCATGATAATGTTATGATATTAGATATAGGTGCTGGAAATACAGATATAGGAGTTTTTGAAGGTTCAAGTTTTATATATACAAATTCAATCCCAGTAGGTGGAGACAATATCACAAATGATATTGCAGTAGTTTTAAATATATCAGAAGAAGAAGCTGATAAATTAAAAAGACAATATGGATTAGCTCTAAAATCTTATATTGACAACGATAATGATATAATATTAAATACATCAAAAGATGATAACAAAAATAGAATAATTAAAAGTTCAGAGTTAATAGAAATTATTGAAGCAAGAATTGAAGAAATCTTTTCAATAATAAATAAAGACATTACAAATCAAGGAATAAAGTCAAAAATCAATAATGTTGTTTTAACTGGACAAGGAATTGTTAATATAAGTAAAAGTGATGTTGCAGGAAAAATAAATCTAAATATACCTGTTAAAATATCAACTGGTAGAGCAATTAGTACAGTTAAATCTACATATAGAACAAGCTATGCTTTAGTTAGATATATAGCAGCAAGACCATTTGCCAAAACAGTTTCAAGTAGTATAGATACACAAAGTAATGAAAGTTTTATAAAAACAATATTAGAAAGAATTAAAGAATTTTTCTATTCATAATTTAAGTTATTAATTTTAAAAATATAAATAAAAATAAGGGAGGAAGAACTAAATGATGGATTACAATGATGATAGCAATATAACAATGATGGATGGAACAGCGACAATCAAAGTTATAGGTGTTGGAGGAGCAGGAAATAATGCTGTCAACAGAATGATTGATGCTGGAATTAAAGGAGTAGACTTCATTGCGGTAAATACAGATAGACAAGCATTACAAACTTCAAAGGCAAATACAAAAATTCAAATTGGTGAAAAAATCACAAGAGGATTAGGAGCAGGAGCAAATCCTGATATTGGAGCTCAATCAGCAGAAGAAAGTAAATCTGAAATAGCTGAAGTATTAAGAGGAGCAGATATGGTATTTGTTACAGCCGGAATGGGTGGAGGAACAGGTACAGGTGCTGCACCAGTAGTTGCTTCAACTGCAAAAGAAATGGGAATATTAACAATAGGTGTTGTTACAAAACCATTTACATTTGAAGGAAAGAAAAGACTTTCACAAGCTGAACGTGGAATTGAAAGTTTAAAAGGAAAAGTAGATACATTAGTAGTAATACCAAATGATAAATTACTACAAATAATTGATAGAAAAACTTCAATTATAGAAGCATTTAAAATGGCTGATGATATATTAAGACAAGGTGTTCAAGGTATATCAGACTTGATTGCTATTCCAGGTCTTGTAAACTTAGACTTTGCAGATGTTAAAACAATAATGTTAAATCAAGGAATGGCACATATGGGGGTTGGAAAAGCATCTGGAGAAAATAGAGCAGAAGATGCAGCAAAAGAAGCTATCCAAAGTCCATTACTAGAAACTTCTATTGAAGGTGCAAAAGGTGTAATTATTAATATTACAGGTGGTGAAGATTTAGGTTTACATGAAGTAAATACAGCTGCTGAACTTGTTCAACGCAGTGTAGACCCAGAAGCTAATATTATCTTTGGTACAGTTACTGACCCTAATATGACAGATGAAATTCAAATTACAGTTATTGCAACTGGTTTTGAAAAAACTGAACCAATTTCAAGTATTGGTGTTGATAATATTGTTTCTAAAACTTGGGAAAAGAAAATTAATACTATTCCTGTTAATAATGAAAGTAGTTCATCACAAAATGATTTAGATATTCCTTCATTCTTGAGAAAGAATAGAAACAAAGGGTAAATCGATTGAAAAAGGAAAAGTCGAAGTTTGTCGATTTTTTCTTTTTTTCGGCAATAAGAAAAGACAGCTTTTTTAATATGTAAGTAGTAAAATAGTCATGCAGGTGATTTGCATGACTATTTATATTGACGTAGTATTTTTAGAAAACTTAGTAATGAATTCAATAATATTAGTAGCATCAGGAATTATATTAAAAAAGAAAATGAAATGGATAAGGATTATACTTGCAAGTTCTTTAGGAGCTATCTATACAATTATAGGATACATATCAGTATTAGAAATTTATTCAAACTTAATATTAAAAGTAATATTATCAATATTAATTATATATATAGCATTTAATCCACAAACAGTAAAACAATTGTGGAAAGACCTACTAATATTTTATTTAACCTCTTTTGTATTTGGCGGAGTGGCATTTGCTTTGATATATGTTGTGAAGCCACAAGATATTTTAATGAAAAATGGATTGTTCTTAGGAACATATCCATTGAAAACAGTATTGTTAGCAGCAATAGTTGCATTTATTATAATAATTGCAGCATTTGCGATTGTTAAAACTAAATTTAGTAAAAAAGATATGTTTTGTGATGTAGAAGTTGAGTTGAATAATAAAATAATAAAAACCAGAGCAATGATAGATACGGGAAACTTATTAAAAGAGCCAATTACAAATACACCTGTAATTGTAGTGGAACACACCTTATTATATGAATGTGTGCCAAAAGAAATTTTGGATAATTTAGAAAGTATTTTAGGAGGTGAATTAGTCAAAATACCGGAAGAAGTAAGAAATGAGTACATATCAAAATTAAAATTAATTCCATTTGCATCTTTAGGAAAGCAAAATGGAATGTTAGTGGGAATAAAAGCGGATAGTTTAAAAATTATACAAGATGACCAAGAGAAGGAAAATAAAAATGTCATTGTAGGAATTTATAATAAATCTTTAACAAAAAGAGGTGAATATAGAGCTTTAATTGGAATGGATTTAATAATTTGAAAAATAATTACGATTTTGGCAAAGAAATAATTACAATTTTGGCTAAGTAGATTAAAAAGAAAGGGATGAGATTAGACATGAAAATTAAAATATTAGAGTTGCTCAAAAATGGAATAAGTAGTGTTTGTGCAAAATACATAAATGACAAAGATGAAATAGAATATTTGCCCATATTTTATATCGCGGGAAGTCAAACATTGCCACCACCTTTACCAACAGAAGAAGAGCAGGAATTGATAGAACAATTATCAAAAGAAGATAATTTAGAAGTAAGGCAAAAGTTAGTAGAAAGAAATTTAAGATTAGTAGTGTATATAGCAAAAAAATTCGAAAATACAGGAATAGGTATTGAAGATTTAATATCAATTGGAACAATTGGTTTAATGAAAGGTGTTAATACTTTTAATTCAGATAAAAAAATTAAATTGGCTACTTATGCTTCAAGATGTATTGAAAATGAAATTTTAATGTTTTTGAGGAAGAATAATAAAATAAAAGGAGAAGTTTCAATAGATGAACCTTTAAATAAAGATGGAGATGGAAATGAATTGCTTTTGTCAGATATTTTAGGAACAGAACCTGATGTGACTTCAAGAAATTTAGAAGATGAAGTTGATAAAACTTTGCTTCGTGCTTCAATTGCAAAATTGAATGATAGAGAAAAAAATATAATGGAAATGAGATTTGGTTTTAAAACTGGTAAAGAGAAAACTCAAAAAGAAGTTGCAGATGAACTTCGGTATATCTCAAAGTTATATTTCAAGACTTGAAAAAAAGATTATTAATAAAATGAAAAAGGAAATTTCAAGCAAAATTGGTTGAGTGTAAGTATAAAAATAACTCTTTTGGAAATACTTAAAATAAGTAATTCTAAAGGAGGTTTTTCTTTTGTTAAATAATAAGGTAGAAATATGTGGCGTAAATACTAGCAAATTACCTTTACTATCTAGAAAAGAAAAAGAAGAATTATTCATAAAAATAAAAGCAGGAGATGAAGAAGCAAGACAAACATTTATAAAAGGAAATTTAAGATTAGTATTAAGTGTAATACAAAGATTTCATGGTAGAGGAGAATCAGCAGATGACCTATTTCAGGTAGGATGTGTTGGACTTATTAAAGCAATAGATAATTTTGATTTAAGTCAAAATGTTCAATTTAGTACTTATGCTGTACCAATGATAGTGGGAGAAGTCAAAAGATATTTAAGAGATAATAATAGTATAAGAGTAAGTAGGTCAGTTAGAGATTTAGCATATAAAGCAATTCAAGTAAAAGAAAGATTTAATAAAGAACATGGAAGAGAGCCGAAAATCGAAGAAATAGCCAATGAGTTGGGAGTAGAAAGAGAAGAAGTTGTTTTTAGTTTTGATGCAATTCAAGACCCAGTATCGTTGCAAGAGCCGGTATATAATGATGGTTCAGAAGGGATATATATAATGGACCAAGTAAAGGATAGTAAAAATACTGATGAATCTTGGACTGAAAAAATGGCAATTGAAGGGGCTTTGAAGAAGTTAAATGAAAAAGAAAGGATGATAATTACTAAAAGATTTTTTGATGGAAGAACTCAAATGGAAGTTGCAGATGAGATAGGTATTTCTCAGGCACAAGTTTCTAGGTTAGAGAAAAGTGCTATAAGTCATATTAGAAGATGGTATAAGTAGAAAAAAGTAAAAAGACTTTTCAAAATAAGAATAAATAGATATAATATAGTAAATGAAAAGATATTGTAAAAAGTTACATGAAAAATAATGAAAAAGAACATTGAAAACTAAATATTGGTAAAAATCCGATAATCGCCCTTGA
>CAWVDV010000060.1:0-5139 GCA_963928115.1 Bacillota bacterium
ATTTCTCGTTGTATCATCATTTTCTGCAAAAAATCAAACATTGTCATATACTTATTTGGTGTTTTCAATATTCTTGCTAGATTTTTATTAGGCGAATCTTTTATTTCGTTTTCAAAAATTCTTACATGTTTAGGATTTAATTTTGCAGCATTTATACCATTTGTTCCAACGGCACTTCTTACAACATTATTGTCATATAATCTTCCATTCCATGTATAAAAACTAGAATCACTATTATTAAGTAATTTAAAAGTATTTATTGTTTTATATTTTGGTTTTATGTTTCCAAAAATATTGGAAATCATACTTCTTACCTTCAATTCATTCCCTCCTATATCATGTTCAAATAATCATTTTTCTTTTGTTCTAAAACAACATAGGCATCTAATAGCGCTGATGTTCCATCTATTCTTAATCTTTTTTTACTTTTATCTGGTTGTATATTTCCATTTCTATCTGTGTCTGTATTTGTATTGCTTAAACACCATTTATCAATTGGATTGTTATTATAAACAATTAGCTTTGATTTTAAATCTGCTCCGAGATTTTTCATAGGAGATGATAATGTTTTCTTTCCTTGATAGACTTTAATCATTGCTTCTTCTCCAAAATATCCTTTCATTTCTTCAACCCAATATTCAGCTGACCAGGCATCATATCCTATCCAGGGCAAATATATTCCATACTCATCTCTAATTTCTAAAAACCATTGCGTAACATATTTGGGATGTACTTTGTTTCCTGGACAAGTCCTAATCAAACCTCTTTCTTTCCACTTGTCATAAGGAATTTTGTCATCTCTTATTCGTTCTTCTAACAATTCTTCAGCCAACCAATACATTTGCATAACAAAAATTTTAGGATTATTAGGTATCATGAATATTACTTTTGCTGCTGTTAGGTCTGTTGTACTTGATAAATCTGTTCCACCTATTCCGTATTTAACTTTCATTTTTGCCAAATTAAAAGTTTCTTCATTGTTTAACTCATCATAAGTTAACCATGAAGAAACGCTAGTTTCTCTTAAATTAAAATCTTTACACAACAAATTCTTTTGTTCGTTAGGTTTTATTTTTGCTTTTGATACTTTATCTCTAAGTTCTTTTATTTGTTTTATTGTACCTAATCCTGGATTAGCTTTTATCCAACATTTTTCATCTAGCCATTCTTCCTTTTTGTCTAGTTCATAAATGACTGGTAACAATGTTTCATCTACAAATTCAGAATTTTTATCAGTATATCCATTAATTATATTTTTGGCATACTCATATTCATCATCAAATACGCTTTCTCTTACAGTTCCCATTGTAGATGTTTCAAGAAATAACGCCTGTTCTCTTGAACTCATACTGTCATATGTTACATCTATAAGATTTTTATCTTTCATGGCTTGTACTTCATCTGCTGAAACATAATAAGCATTTAAACCATCTAATGAATTTGAATCTGAACTAAGTGGCAAAAATACTGCTTCTTGCTTTTCATAATATAGCTCTGCTACTAATGGTCTTACTCTTTTTAATAAAACTGGAGATTTTTTAACCATTCTTTTAGCTTCTTTCCAAACAATCTTTGCCTGGTCTTTTTTAGTTGCTATTGAATAGCATTCTGCTCCAGCTTCTCCATCAGATGTTAGCATATATAATCCTAATGCTGCTGCTAATGTCGATTTTCCATTTTTTCTTGCTATAAATAATAATGCTTTTCTATATTTTCTAAATCCTGTCTCTTCGTCTACAAACCCATAAATTGCAGAAATAAAAGCCTTTTGCCAAAGTTCTAATTTTACTGGTTTGCCTGCAAATTTTCTTCCTTTTGAGTGCTTACAGAATTTTTCTATAAATTCAATTGGTCTGTTTGCTTTTGATTCATCAAAAATGTATCTATGATTTTCATATTCATCATTGATTTCATCATATATTTGTATTTCTTTTGGATTTTTTATATCATCCTCTAGTTTGTAGTATAATGTTTTTACTTTTGATGAAACAATAATTTCCCCACTCCTAATCTTATCAACATATTCTTGTATATAATTCATATTTTATTAAATTCCTCGAACTCATCATCTGGATCAAGTGGCTTTTTATTTGGTAAATTTTCTATAAGCTGTCTTGTGATAAGATTATAGTTTTTAATCATAGTATTATAAGTTTTTGTTGCTGGTCTTTCTCTATCAAATTGTTGTTTCCCTTGTTTGAATTTTTCAACTACACCTTTTTTATTAATAATTTCGTTTAATTCTTTTAATTGTACATACATAAAACAAAATTGTTCAATCAAGCCTGTAACAATACTTTTCTTATTTTCTTCAACTTCTTCAAACAATTTCGTTATTTTCAAATATTGTGCATCATATAGTTCTTGTTTTTTCTTATTTGTCAATACTTTTCACCCTCTTTTTATGGATACCCCCTCGTATAGATTTTTCATGTGTGTTTTTCGGAGGTGCCCCCCTCGGTCCTTTGACAAATTATTTTTTATTTTTAGTTGGGGGGGATTTTTTTCTTTATTAGATTTCCATATTCATCAAACATTACATCATCTTTAGTCGATTTATCTCTTAGATGTTCTTGTGTATGGCATTTCTGACATATGTATTCTAAATTTTCAAAGTTAAGTGTGATAAAAGGATCGTCTATATTCTCTGGTGTTATTTCTATCTTATGATGTACTATCTTCCCTTTTCTCTCTTTGCATCTAGGACAAGTTTTGTCTTTTAATGTTGCAATAAATGCTGTTCTACAGTTTTCCCACGCATCTGATTTGTAAAACTTTTCTGCATATTCTTTGATTGTTTACACCCACTTTCACTATCTTCTTTAAAGCATTTACTAAATAATTTGCAATCTTTACATTTCTTCTTCATACATTTATTCCAGTTCATCTTTCTCCCTCTTTTGTTTTCCTTTTTTCTTATCTGTATAGTTAGTGCTAGTAACTATACAGATAAAACAAAAGAAAAAAGAACTCACCAACTTTATTGTTAATAAGTCCTTTAAGGAGCATGATTTTTTGCTAATATGGTATTAACAAATTTTCACAATAATAATTTAACATATGCTTTTCAAAATGTCTATGGCAAGATTTTCCCATTATTATGTATATCGCATTGCTTGACTTCCAAAATATCTTATTGCAAATTCTCTAATGGCTTTATTTTTTATGTCATATATAGTATGATTACTTTCTTCGCTATATCCTAAATCTTTTGAGATTGTTCTTAAATCTTTTCTTTCTATATGTCTTAATATTAAAAATTTTGCTAATACTTCATTTTCTTTTCTTATTTCCCTTAATATTTTTGTTATTACATTAATTTCCGCTTCTGTGTCTTTTATTTGAGAATTAATTTGAGTTATCTCACATATTTGATTTAATGTATCATCAGTATAACCTTTATTTGAGACCACAGGCTTTGAATAATCAATCGCTCCTAATTCGCGTGGTTTTCCTTTATTTAATATAACTTGTTTCCTTCTTTCAAGATTATCAATGCTACTTTTTAATTTTCTATAATTATTCAATACATCTTCCGCTTCTCTAATATAATTCAATATTATTCACCTCTCTTTTGTATTTATACATAATATGCTGTGCCTGGTGTTGCTTTATTAGCTTTGTTTGTTACTTTTTTTGAATCATTGAATTTTTTACACCAGTTTTGTGTTCCATATTTATTAATTTGATATTCTCTCCATGCTTTATTTATTTTGTTTTTCTTATATGCTTTTTTTAATTTATTTCTGTTTATTTTTCTTTCTATGCTCATGTTTTACACCTCTTTCTTTTTATTATTTTTTATAATTATTCGGTTTCTTTTATTGTTTCTATTGCTAAATTAATTCCTTCTATTTTTCCTTCCTGTTTTGCTTTTGTATATTCTGCATTTTCTTTAACATTTTCTGAAAATCCAATTGGATTCAATTTTTTTATTTCGTTTTCCAATTTTTCAATTATACTTTTCATTTCTCTTTTTAAAAGTCTTTTTGTATCACTTATACATTTTTCGTCTTTTATTTTTTCAATTTGTTTTTCTAAAATCGATACTTTTCCCATCGCATAACTTTTAGTTTCTACAATATCTGTATATTCTTCAACTGTTAGTACAATGTGTTTACTTTCTTTCATGTTTGAAATCAAATTTACTTCTTTGGATTTTATCTCTCCTAAAAATGGTATTTCTTTTTTATTGACATTAGTTTCATTGTTTTTTGTATTCATGCTTTCCATCTCCTTTTTCACAATTTAAAATTTTATAGCTCATTATATTTACTTCCTTAAGTCCACAATTTTTTTGTATTAATTTTTCTATTTCTTGTATATCATTAATTGTTTTTATAGGTTTATTTCTACTATTATTACAATTTCCAAATCCAAAATTAAATTCTTTTGTAGTAAAAAAATATGATATAAAATAATTAAAAACTTTCACTGCTTCCCTCCTCGAATTTATAAATTAAACTTTTTAATTCATTAATTCTACCTATTATCTCTGCTCTTTCTAAATAGCTTCTATATTTTCCTATGAGTAATTCATTCTCCCATTTTGATAATCTTTGTTTTATATATGAAATATTTATATATGAGGAAGTTTCTGTTTTATCTTTTTCACTTGTAAAATCATTTTTTAGCATTGTATTTTCTTGTAATATTAAATCTACAAAACTTGCTAATCTTCCATGTAAAGTTGCCTCTACGATTACTTTGCCTTCTATTTGTCTTATTATACATAATGCTATTTCATCTTGTTTTTCTGATTTGTCTACTCCTACTGTATATTCATTTATTTTATATAAATATTCACTCATTTTCTTCTCCTTCTATAAATTCAAAACAATATTCTGGGAAATATAAAACTCCATATATTTCTTCTTCCTCTCTTGCTGCTTTTCTTGCATAATCCTCATTTTTCCCAATTTGTATTAGAGATTTATATATACTTTCTTGATATTCTTTTTTCGCTTCTTTTGTCATTCCTTCTGATATGATGTATTCATTATTAAAATCACTTTTATAGATATTATAGATATGACCTTTCATGTTGTCGAAAACTTTGTCTATATCTTCTTGACTTCCTTGCCCTGTTTCTTCAAGTGCTTTGTCTATATGAATATTTTTTATATATCTAGCTTTCAT
>CAWVDV010000061.1:0-17921 GCA_963928115.1 Bacillota bacterium
GATATACAAACAGTCCTAATGCAATTCCAAGAAATCCACATAAATATCCTAAAAATATAAATACAAAACGAGTTATACGTACATGTAATCCAAATGAATAATCTGGTATAGCAAAAGATGAAATTCCTGTAATTGCAACAACTATAACTAAAATAGGGCTAACAACACCAGCAGAAACAGCAGCTTGTCCTAACACTAAGGCTCCAACAATACCAATTGTAGGACCAAGAGGGGAAGGTACACGAAGTCCTGCCTCACGTATTAATTCAAATGAAATTTCTAGCAAGAAAATTTCAACAAAACTTGGAAAAGGTACGTTTTCCCTAGATGCTAAAATAGAAAATAGTAGTTCTGTTGGTAATAACTCTTGATGAAAACTTGTTATTGCAATATAAAGACCTGGTAAAAGCAAGGTTAAAAATGTTGCAAAAGCTCTAATGAATTTTAGAAAATTTGCAAAAAGAGATTTTTCATTCATATCATCAGGTGAACTTAAAAAATCATTTAAAACTGCAGGCATAATTAAAGCATATGGAGAGCCATTGACTAAAACTACAACTCTTCCATTTAATAGATAGCTACTAGCTTTATCAGGTCTTTCAGTTGCTAACACCTGAGGTACATTCAAAGAGCTTTTGTCAGAAATTAGTTGTTCAAGTTGACCAGAGGAAAGCAAAGAATCTATATCCAAATTATTAACTCTATATTTAACTTCAGCAATTAAATCGGGATTAGTTATATCTGATAAATAGCATATTGCACATTTTGTTTGAGTAACTTTTCCAACAACAAGATTTTCAATAACTAAATCTTCATAATTTACAATTCTTCTAATTAATGAAGTATTAATACGTATGTTTTCTACAAATGCCTCATGTGGACCTTTTACAACGATTTCATTAGCTGGTTTATCAACACTACGTTGTTTAAATCCTTTAACTTCAATGTCAAAAGCAAGTGATAGGGTGTCAATAAATAATGCACAATTTCCGAGAGTTAATACTAGATATAATATCAGAAAATTTGCTTTGAGTTTTTACATTATTTTGAGGCATTAAACAATTCATTATATATGAAGCTAAGTCAAACTTTTTTACTTTTCTAACAGTAATGTTATTAGTAACAGCTTCTGAAACAACTTTGTGTTGTGGACCATCAAAAGTATTGCTTCTATTTCTAAGCATTAAAGGTTTTAAAACAAAGTCATCTAAGATGACAGAGTCTACCATAGCTTCTATATAAAATAGAAATGCATTGTATTGTTTTCCTCTAATATTTAAAGTGAATTCTCTTAATACAACATCACTATTAATCATCAAATTATATCTGGTTTTCATGTATTCTAAATTAACAGATAAGCTAGGAAAAATATTCTCAATTTGCTTTTTTGGATTTTCTAAATTATCCACTTGTGCTTGAGAATTTTGCTCAGAATCTGATGTTAAATTAAATTCATATTCTTGAACTGGTGTATAGGCAAAGTATTTTTGCCACAAATCTTTTATTTGCATAAGCACTTCCTTAAATAATATATTTTTAATTTAGTATTTCAAAAATATAGGAAAATATACTATTAATTACTATAAAAAAATGATATAATAATTATGATGAGAAAAAAGAAAGGAACAAAAGATATGAGAAGTAGACTTGCAACATTTATTATATCTATTGTAACAATTTTAATCATAGCAGTATTTGCACTTTTTGGAATGATATTATGGCAAGAGTTCAAGGATATTCAGACTGGGACAGAAGTTGAAGGTGTACAAACAGTAATTTCTGAAAATCAAAATAGAAATACAATAGATGAAGATATAAAAACACCAGAAATCATAGAAAATCCATTTGACCAAATTCAAGACGGAGGTCAAAGTTCTGCTGTCAATGTTGATTATAGTAATGTAACAGTAGATAAATATTTTTATAATCAATTAGAAGAACCATCACAAACAATTTATAAAGCTTTTGAAAGTAATAAAGAAAATATGAAAAGTGGAACTTATAGAATTGACCTAGGAAATAGCTTTTCAGATATTTTAAATCAAACAAATGGTAGTGAATTGTTAGGACAATATTATCAATCTGCAATTGAAGCATATACTTATGACAATCCAGAGATATTTTATTTGAGTCCAAATAAAATGTATCTAAATATTGAAACCACAACTCTTGGAAATAGTGTTACATATAATGTATATATAAATAATGGAAACGAAAACAATTATTTTATAGATGAATTTACTTCACAATCGCAAGTTGAAAGTGCAATTAGTCAAATAGAACAGATAAAAAATCAAATAATACAAAATAGAAGCGGAAATGCATATGATGATATAAAAATGGTACATGATTATTTAGTAGAAAATATAGAATATGATACATCATTATCTCAAAGTAATATCTATAATGTTTATGGAGCATTAGTAAATGGAAGAGCAGTTTGTGAAGGATATGCTAGAAGTTTTAAGTATTTGATGGATGAATTAGAAATACCTTGTACATTAGTTATTGGAACAGGTACAAACTCACAAGGACAAACAGAAAATCATGCCTGGAATTATGTGCAATTAAATGGAACTTGGTATGCGATAGATTGTACTTGGGATGACCCAGTATCATCAACTGGATATGTAAGTCAAAGTTCTAGATATAGATATTTCTTAAAAGGTTCTAATGAATTTTTGCAAGACCACACACCAAGTGGACAATTTACAGAAGGTGGAAAAGTCTTCAATTATCCTACATTATCAGGTCAAGAATTTTAAAACAGGGACTCGGGGACGGTCCTAAAAATCCCTAAAAGGAGGGATTTTTAGGACCGTCCCCTAATCCCTCTTAAAGGATAATACAAATCAATCCACCGCCACCTTCATTAACAATTCTTTCTAAAGTCTCTTGAAGTTTAATTTGAGCCTCTTCTGGCATTTTAGCAAGTTTAGTTTGTAAACCTTCATTTACAAGCTCATGCAAACTCTTTCCAAAAATATTAGATTCCCAAATTTCTTTTGGATTACTTTCAAATTCAGATAGTAGATAATTAACCAATTCTTCAGATTGTTTTTCTGAGCCTACAATAGGTGAAACTTCAGTTTCTACATTTGTCTTAATTAAATGAATAGAAGGAGCAGTTGCTTTTAATTTTACACCAAATCTTGAACCTTGTTTAATCATTTCAGGTTCTTCTAAAACCAAATCATCAATTGAAGGAGTAACAATACCATAGCCCTTACGTTCAACTTCATCTAAAGCATAAGATATTCTATCATATTTTTTCTTAGTTCTAGAAAGTTCTGAAATTATACTAAATAAGTCACCTTCATTAGAAACAGGAACTTCAGTAATTTCTGATAATACTTGATAAAACAATTCCTCTTTTAGAGTAATATCAATATTTACATTACCAGAGCCTAGTTGGATATTAGAGATTTTAGTTTGTGAAATTATTTGAGTAGTTGAAATTTTATTTACGCAATTAGAAACATCTTTCAAAACTCTAATATCTGAAAATGCATCTTTAATTTCTTTATATAATTCAGCCTTTAGTGGATGTTCAAAATCTAAGCCATCAATCCACTTAGGGAATTTTATACGAATCTGACTAGCAGGGAATTCATATAAAATTTTTGAAAATATTTGATTAATATCATCAATTGTTAAATACTCACAATTAGTTGGAATAACTGTTGTTTGATATTTTTCGCTTAAAGTTACAGCTAATTCTTTTGCATAATCAGATTCAGGAGAATATGAATTTAGTAAAATTACAAAAGGTTTGTTTAAAGCTTTTAGTTCAGATACAACTCTTTCTTCTGCCTTGATATAGTCATCTCTTGGAATATCAGTAATACTACCATCAGTTGTGACTAGAATTCCAATAGTTGAATGTTCTTCAATAACCTTTTTAGTTCCGATTTCAGCAGCGGTTTCAAAAGGAATCTCCTCATCAGACCAAGGTGTCTTAACCATTCTTGGCATATCATCTTCTAAATAACCAATAGCGTTGTCAACTAAATATCCAACACAGTCAACTAATCTAGTTCTAAATTTTAGATTATTATCTAAAGTTATTTCAACAGCCTCATTTGGAACAAATTTAGGCTCTGTTGTCATTATTGTTTTGCCACCAGCACTTTGTGGTAATTCATCTTTTGCACGTTCTTTCTTGTAGTTATTTTCTATGTTTGGAATTACTAATAAATCCATAAATTTCTTTATAAAAGTAGATTTACCAGTACGAACAGGACCTACCACCCCTACATAAATATCACCATCTGTTCTTTTTGCGATGTCTTGATACAAACTAGTATTTTCCATCTATTTACCTCCTTAATAATCAGTATAAAATGTTTGTACAAATTACTTTAGTTAATATATATTGAGCATTTTCTCGTAATATGACAAGTTTGATTAAAAAACTTGATAATAAAAAAAATATGTGATAGAATAGCAGCATTAGTAGGAGTTGAATATAATATACCAGTACAGTTAGAAAAATAATTACAATATAAGACTGAAAGGATGAAAAAAGGATGGATAAAGTACAAGATGCAATTGACATTTTAAAAATGTACAATCAAGAACATATTATTAAATTATTAGAAAAATTAGATGAAGAACAAAAAGCAGAATTAATTGAACAAATAAACCACATAGATTTTCATCAAATTATGGAATTATATGATAATACAAAAAAAGAAATCGAGATAAAAGAAAACAAAATAGAACCATTACCATATTTAGATAAAGCAAAACTAACATCAGAACAAAAAGAAGAATTTGAAAAATTAGGAGAAGAAGTTATAAGAAATAACCAATACGCAGTAGTCACAATGGCTGGAGGTCAAGGAACAAGATTAGGACATTCAGGACCTAAAGGAACATTTAAATTAGATGTATATGGTAAAGGA
The DNA here is from genome assembly GCA_963928115.1 of Bacillota bacterium. Classification (GTDB taxonomy): domain Bacteria; phylum Bacillota; class Clostridia; order TANB77; family CAG-508; genus CAG-269. The sequence continues at coordinate 4,908 of CAWVDV010000061.1, forward strand.
AAATATTTATTTGAAATATTAGCAGAAAATTTAAAAGAAGCAAACAAAAAATATGATGTAAGTATTCCTTGGTATATTATGACAAGTAAAGAAAATAACAAACAAACAGTAGAATTTTTAGAAAAAAATAATTACTTTGGATATAACAAAGATGATGTGATAATATTCACACAAAGTGAATTACCATTAGTAGATACAGAAGGAAAACTTCTAATAAATAAAGATATGAAAATAAAAGAAGCATCTGATGGAAATGGTGGTACATATTCTTCATTAAGAGCAAGTGGAAGTTTAGCAGATATGAAAGAAAGAGGAATTAAATGGGTATTCATTGGTGGAGTTGATAATGCGCTATTAAAAATGGCAGATACAACACTTTTAGGAATGGCAGTGAAAAAAGGTGTACAAATAGCATCAAAATCAGTAGTAAAAGCAAATCCTCATGAAAAAGTAGGAGTATTTTGCAAAATGAATGGACACCCAAAAGTAATAGAATATGCAGAACTTCCAGAAAAAATGGCAGAAGAAATAGATGACAATGGAGAACTTAAATATGGAGAATCTCACATAATGTGTAATTTATACACAATAGATGCGATAGAGAAAGTTAGTAAAGAAACATTAATGTATCATAGTGCTTTCAAGAAAAATTCATACATAGATGAAGAGGGTAAAGAAGTAATACCAGAAGAACCAAATTCATATAAATTTGAATCCTTCATATTTGATGCCTTTGAATTTTTTGACGACATAGCAATATTAAGAGGAAAAAGAGAAGATGACTTTGCACCAGTAAAAAATAAAGATGGTGTAGACAGTCCAAGAACAGCGAAGGAGTTATACGAAAAGTTCTGGAACAGAAACAGGGATTAGGGGACGGTCCTAAAAATCCCTGTTTTTAGGGATTTAGGGACGGACCTTAAAGTAATTATATATCTGAAAAAAAAGTGCCGTCCCCAAAGTAGCCAAAAATGGTCAGTCCGAACCTGTCCCTAAACTGACCACAAGAGGAGGAAAAAAAGTGGAAGAATGTAAAATAAAAAATTTATATAATTTAGAAGAAACAATTGCAAAAGAATTACTAGAAAAACATGAATACCCATGGGAAGTATTACCTGAAATAAGTGACTTCATTATAGAATTAGGAAATAAACTTGATGAATCAAAATATGAGAAAGTAGGAGAAGATGTATGGATTGCTAAAAGTGCTAAAGTAGCACCAACTGCATATATACATGGGCCAGCAATTATTGGAGAAAATGCAGAAATAAGACATTGTGCTTTTATTAGAGGAAAAGCAATTGTAGGAGAAGGAGCAGTTGTTGGAAATTCAACTGAATTGAAAAATGTGATTCTATTTAATAAAGTTCAAGTACCACACTATAATTATGTAGGAGATTCAATTCTAGGATACAAATCACATATGGGAGCAGGCTCAATTACTTCAAATGTAAAATCAGACAAACAATTAGTTGTTGTAAAAAATGGAAAAGAAAAAATAGAAACAGGATTGAAAAAATTTGGTGCAATGTTAGGAGATGAAGTAGAAGTAGGATGTGGAAGTGTATTGAATCCAGGAACAGTTATTGGAAAAAATACTAATATTTATCCTTTATCTTCTGTTAGAGGTGTTGTACCAGAAAAAAGCATTTATAAAAATCAAAATGAAATTGTTGAAAAGAAATAAAAAACTCACACAATTAAATGTGTGAGCTTTTTGAACTACATTTGTTGATTTCCAGGAATAAAGTAATCAACTACACCATAAATTAAAGCACCAATAATAGCAGCAATCCAAGAAATTGAATATCCAGCTACAAAGAATTGAGTAACATATAATGTAATAGCTGCTAATGCAAATCCTACAAACCCTTTACCAAATGGACTAGCATGTAGTCCAGTGAATTTAACAATTAAATAATCTATGGCTGTTAAAACAACAGCAGCTATAGCTAAAGTCCAAATACTATTAATGGTGAATCCAGGTGTGAAAAATGCAGTAATAGCTAATACTACGGCAGCGGCAATTAATCTACCTATAATCTGCCAAGCAGTAGAAGCTCCACCTTTTGATTGACTTCCTTGTGCTTCTTGCATAAGTCTAACCTCCTTAGTTTAAAAATTCATCATGTACATTTTTTTAAAGGTTCTAAAATTATTATTAACTAAAAAAATATATTTATTCAAAAAAATTCGTATAAAAAAGTTAAAATTTGTAAAAAATAAAAATAAAACAAAAAACTAATCTACAAGTTAGGAGAATTAAAATGCTAATTACATTTTTTAGGTCAATAGTATTATATATAATAGTCCTAATTGTAATGAGATTAATGGGAAAAAGAGAAATAGGGCAGTTGCAGCCATTTGAACTTGCAATATCAATAATGATAGCAGACTTGGCAACAATCCCAATGACAGAAACAGGAATTCCTATATTTAATGGAATAATTCCAATTTTAGGATTATTATTAATGCATCTGATAATATCAATTATAAATCTAAAAAGTCTAAAAGGAAGAGAAATAATTTGTGGAAAACCATCAATACTAATTTATAGAGGAAAAATAGATGAAAAAATATTGAAAAAAGAAAGATTTACAATTAATGAATTACAAGAAAAATTAAGAAGTAATAATATAGTAAATTTAGGAGATGTAGAATATGCAATTCTAGAAACAAGTGGAGAAGTAACAGTAATTCAAAAACCAGAAAAAAGAGGAACAATACCAGAAGATTTTAATATACAACCCGATTATGAGGGAATACCATATGATTTGGTGATTGATGGAAAAGTTATGAGCAAAAATTTGAAATCAATCGGAAAAAATTATAATTGGTTAAAAAAACAAGTAGAAAAATTTGGTATCAAACCAGAAGAAGCATTAGTTGTAACAATTGATGGAAAAGGCCAGATTTTTTGCCAAAAAAAAGAAAGCGCATAGGAGATTGAAAGATGTTAAAAGAAATAATTATTTGCATAACTATTGTAACAACAATTGTTATCGGAAATAGTGTCACTCAAAAGTATACAACAGAATCAGTGGATGAGATGGTTAATTCACTTAATTCTATAAGAACAGAAATTTTTGAAAATAAAGAGAATATAGATATAAATAATCTTCAAGATAAAATAGATAATTTGAAAGAAAAATGGGAAAAGAGACATGAAAAATTAGCCTTTTATATTGAACATGATGAATTAGAAAAAGTTGAAACAAATTTAACAGGATTAAAAGGCGAAATTGAAGGTGGGGAATATGGAGAAGTCATGAGTAGATTAGACCAGAGTGTTTTTTTACTTGAACATATAGAAGATAAATATAAATTTAATTTACAAAACATATTTTAATTAATATTAGATAGTAAAATTTATATAAAAAATAATAAAAATATTTTTTAATCTCGGCTACCTTTCGTAACGTAAAGAACTTCTAAAAATAAAACAACGGGTCCTCCCGAAAACAGGACCCACCATTGCTTTATTTTAAGAAGTTCTATTACTACTACAGTCGCATTCGATTTTAAAAAATATTTTTATTATTTTTATTACTTATTTTAGGTATCTTTTCCATTTACTGTATCTGCATATTTTTTCAATTTTTCATAAACCAAATAATTAACAGTACCAGCTGGGAACTTTCCATTTTTATCCTTTCTTCCAGCGGGAACACCAGTTAAAACTTCAATACCTTCTTCAATTGTAGAAACAGAATAAATATGGAATTGCTTATTTTTAACAGCTTCAACAATTTCATCTGATAATTGCAAATTATCAACATTTTGTATTGGAATCATAACACCATGAGAACCATCTAAACCTCTCATTTTACAAATTTGGAAAAATCCTTCAATCTTTTCATTTACACCACCAATTGGTTGTATTTGGCCTTTTTGATTAACAGAACCAGTAACAGCAATAGATTGATTTATTGGAATTCCAGAAAGGCTAGATAGTAATCCATATAATTCAGTACTAGAAGCACTATCTCCATCTACACCGTTATATAATTGTTCAAAACAAATACTAGCAGTTAAACAAAGAGGAATATCTTGTGCAAACATTTCTCCTAAATATCCAGTTAAAATTAATACACCTTTAGAATGAGAAGGTCCAGAAATCTCAACTTCTCTTTCTATATTAACAACTCCATTTTTACCAGTATAAGTATTAACAGTAATTTTAGCAGGTTTACCAAAAGTATAATCACCAATACTCATAACAGTTAAACCATTTAATTCTCCAACTTCAAAACCAGAAGTATTAATTAAAAGTGAATTTTCTTTTATCATTTCTAAATATTTAGTATCATATTTTTTAACTCTTTCAGTTCTTTGTTCTAATGCTTTGTCAATAAATTTTGCTGTAACTACTTTAGACTTAGAAATCTTAGCCCAAGTTGCAGCTTCACCTACAACTTGTATTAAATCATCAAAACGAGTAGATACTTTTTTATGACTTCCTGCAAGTTTTGATGCATATTCAACCAAACGTCCCATTGCATTTCTATCTAAATGTGGTAATTCTTCATGCTCACAAAATCCATGAATTATTTGAGCAAGTTTATTCAAATTTTCAGCATTAATTGGAGCTTCTGATTCAAACTCAACTTTTATTTTAAACAATTTTCTAAAATCAGAATCCATTGCAAGTAAAGTCTGATAAATTTGTTCATTTCCTATTAAAATTACTTTCAAATTTAATGGAATAGGCTCAGGTTTTAAAGAAACAAGAACCATTGAAGATGAACGTTGGTCAGCAGTATTTTCTATACTTATTTCTTTTATACGTAAAGCCTTTTTTAATGCTTCATAACACATACCGTTTGCAAGTAAATCCTTAGCTTGAAAAATGATATAACCACCATTTGCTTTTTGAAGTAATCCAGGTTTTAACATTGTATGGTCAGTTTTTAAAGCACCATAATAATTCTCATATTCCAATGAACCAAAAATATTATGATATGAATAGTTAGAATCCATAATAACTGGTGCACCGTCAAGATTTGAATTATCAACAAATAGATTAACACGATAATTCATACATGGGTCAGGTTTTCTAACTGCAGGACCTTGCCCAGCAGGGTGCTGTGGTTTTGTATCATCTTCTAAGAAAACAGGAATATTTTTTAATACATCTTGTTTTACATCATTTAAAAATTGATTTATCTTTTTATTTCTTTTATATTTTGATTTTAAGAAATTAATGTGAACATTAACTGTTAATAATGCTACATTAGATTGCCATTCTGAAATCTTTTTATCAGATTGACGTTCTATTTCTTTTATTTGGCTAATAACATTCATAATTTGTTCTTGAACTAATACTGACTTTTCTTCATATTCTTGTTTAATATTATCATCTAATTTTTCAAATTCTTCTTCTTCAATAGCTCTACCTTCAAAAACGGGCATCATATAGATTCCATTTTGAGCAGCTTTTACTTGAAAATTATATTTAGAAGCATCTTGATTTAATTTGTCTAATAAAGCTGAACGTTTTGCCTCAAATTCTTGTTTAATTAATGCTTTTTCTTTTTCAAAATCATCATTATTAAAAGTCTTTTTAATATCTTTTCTAATTTCTTTAATAAAGCCGTCCATGTCTTCTTTAAACTCTTTACCTTGTCCAGCAGTTAAAGAAACAGCGATAGGCTCATTTGGATTATTAAAATTATAAATATAACACCAATCAGAAGGAACTTTTTTCTTTTTAGAAATTTTATCTAAATAATTTTTAGTGTACATGGTTTTTCCAACTCCACTAGGACCTTCTAAATATAAGTTATATCCCTTAACATCTACTTGCAATCCAAATTCTAATGCTTTAATTCCACGGTCTTGACCAATACCAGTTTGTATTGATTCTAATTCTTCGGTAGTTTCGAATTTGAATAAATCAGTATTACAAGTCATTTTTAAATCTTTATATGATAATTCATTTTTATTTTTCATTTGTTTCCTCCAATCATTTTTCTTCTATTATAACCAGTTCGAGTTTATTTTATATTACTTAATAAAAAAAGTAAAGAAATAATTAATAAAAATTGTAAAAAATATATTAGAACTATGAGTCAAAAGCAACAAAAACTATTGCAAAAATAAGTATATAAGTATATAATAAGAACAATGATTTAACAAATTAATTTACGATATTTGGATTTGATTAATTTATGCCTTAGGAAGGAATGAGTTAAATATGAACAAGACAAAAAGAAAGATATTTGAAACATCAATGAAACTATTTGCAAAAAAAGGATATGAGGCAACAAGCATAGAAGAAATAACAGCAACAGTAGGAGTAGCAAAAGGAACGTTATATTATCATTTTTCTAGCAAAGAAGAAATCTTTAATTTTTTAATTGAAGAAGGCATAAAATTATTACAAAACAGTATTGATATAAAAACTGCAAAATTTCCAAACTATATAGACAAAATAAAAGCGATAATATTAATACAAATAAAAATAGTGGACAAATATGAAGATATAATTACAATATTATTAAGTCAATTCTGGGGAAATGAAGCAAGAAACCAAATGTGTAAGGAGCAAATATTAACATATATAAGCAAAATAGAAGAAATAGTAAGACAAGGAATAGAGAAAAAAGAAATAAAACAAGGAAATCCACAAATAATAGCATCAGAAATTTATGGACTTATAGCTTCAAGCTTAGTATATAAAATAAGAAATGATGGGCAAATTGACATTATGAAACTATATAAAGAATTTGAAAATACAATCATAGAAGGTCTAAAAATAAAATAAGAAGGGGATAGATGTCATATGAGAGAACAAATTTATAAGAATGAAGGTTATAGTAATTTAAAAGAAATGCTTCAAAAAACAGGAGAAAAGTTTGGAAATAGACCTGCATATATTTATAAAACTGAAGTTGAAGGAAAATTCAGAGAAATATCTCACAAACAATTTAGAGATGAAATAAATAGTTTAGGAACAGCATTAATAAATCTTGGACTAAAAGATAAAAGAATAGCAGTTATCTCAGAAAATAGATATGAATGGGGAGTTGCATATTTTGCAGCTGTTACAGGAACAGGTATTGTAGTGCCATTAGACAAAGCATTACCTGATAATGAAATTGAAAACTTAATGATTCGTTCAGAAGTAGAGGCAATATTCTATTCAAAAAAATATGATGAAGTAATGAAAAAAATAAAAGAGAAACAAACAACAAAAGTAAAATACTTCATTTCAATGGATTTAGAAAAGAAAGAAAACGATATCTACTCTGAAAAAGAATTAATTGAGCAAGGTAAAAAATTAATAGAAGAAGGAAATAGAGAATTTTTAGACGCAGAAATAGATAATGAAAAAATGTCAATAATGCTATTTACATCAGGAACAACGGCAATGTCAAAAGCAGTAATGTTATCACACAAAAATATATGTAGTAATTTAAAAGACATAACAGCAGTCATAAAACTAACACCAGAAGACAGATTCTTATCATTTTTACCATTACATCATACATTTGAATGTACTGTTGGATTTATATATCCAGTATCAACAGGTGGGTCAATTGCATTTTGTGAGGGAATTAGACATATAGCAGAAAATATAAAAGATTATCAAATAACAGCAATGATTTCAGTTCCAATCCTTTTTGAAAGTATGTACAAAAAGGTAATGAAAAACATAGAGAAAAAAGGAAAACTAAAAACAGTACAAAAAGGAATAAAAATAAGCAAATTCTTATTAAAATTTGGAATTGATATAAGAAAAAAATTATTCAAAGAAATACATGATACATTAGGAGGAAAAGTAAGACTATTTGTAGCTGGAGGAGCAGCATTAGACCCAGAGGCAGAAAAAGGATTTAATGAATTAGGATTTACAATGTATCAAGGATATGGACTAACAGAAAGTTCACCAGTAATTGCTGCAGAAGATGACAAATATCAAAGATTAGGTTCTATTGGAAAAGCATTTCCAAGTTTAGATGTAAAAATAGTTAATCCAAATGAAGAAGGAATTGGAGAATTAGTTGCAAAAGGACCATCAATCATGCTAGGGTATTACAATAATGAAGAAGCAACAAAAGAAACAATAGATGAAGATGGTTGGTTACACACAGGAGACTTAGCAAGAATAGATAAAGATGGATATATCTATATCTCTGGAAGAAAGAAATTTGTCATAGTATTAAAAAATGGAAAAAACATATATCCAGAAGAATTAGAAGCGTTATTAAATAAAATAGAAGGTGTAAAAGAAAGTTTTGTATATGGTTATCCAGAGGATGACGGTGATTATAAAATTCATGCAAAAATAGTATATGACAAAGAATTAGTAAAAGATATATATAATACAGAAAATCCTGAAAAATTAAAAGAATTATTGTGGCAAGAAGTTAAAAAAGTAAACAAAACAATGCCAGCATATAAATATATTAGAGAAATTACAATAACTGACAAAGAATTAATAAAAACGACAACTCAAAAAGTAAAAAGATTTGAAGAAATAAAAACAGTTCTTAGCTAAATTGTCGAAAGAAAAAACATTTTGTAATATTTTTGTAATATTTTTGTAATAAAAACTTAAAATAAAAATAGCCAAACACACTTGTAGTTTGGCTTTAGTTAATGTATAATTATATTTGAAATAGCGAAAAAGCAAACACGCGTAAGATAAAGGAGGTACATTACAATGTCTAAATCTGGCATAGTAAATGTGAGAATGGTTATCACAGAAGAAAAAATATTATCAAATATAGATAAAATTCAAAAATTAATAAATCCAAAAAGTAAAAAACAAATCGTACAATTAGAAGATGACACATATTTTAAAGATTTAATTGAATCAGTAAAAACATATTTAATTGAATATCCAAAAAAGAAAAACTTTCCAGCAAGTGTATATAAAGCAGCTTACGGGTTAGTTGAATATGCTACAAATCAATTCGAAGAAAATACAAAGAAAATAGAAGAATTAATTAGACAAAGAGAACAAAATATAGCAACAGCAGGACAATTAAAAGAAATATTAGAAGCAGTAGAAAACAAAGAAAAAGATTGGAAAGACCAAATAAAAAAAGCAGAAGATGTATTTTCAGAAGATATAATAGAAACTTTAACAATTGTAGGAAAAGCAAAAGATACAGAATCAGACGACTACAAAGATGCAATGAAATTATTACATGCTAGAATAAATAACTTAGAAGCAAATTTACATATAGAAATAGATATGGAAAGGATTGAAGATAGATCAAAAGCACTAAGCTACATAGGAATTGAAGTTGCAGATGCATTAAAATCAATACCTACACCAATAGAAGAGCCAATAGTACAAAATGTTGTTGAAGAACAACCACAAGAGCAAGTTCAAGTACAACAAGCAGTAGTAGCAGAAGAAGAACAAGCACAAGAACAACAATATGTTCAAGAAACAACATTTGAAGCTAAACCAAGTTTATGGCAAAGATTTAAAAACAGTAAATTTGTTAGAGCTATTAAAGCAATTACAAAAATTAGAATTGTACTTGATTACTCAGAAGCACTTCCAGAGGGAAGAGGAGAAAATAATCAATAAAATAATTTTTATTAAAAGTCTAGATTTTATCTAGGCTTTTGTGTTATAATGAAAAACATGAATGGAAGAGGGTTGAAAAATAATTACAATTTTCCAACCAGATTTGTGCCTTATAAAAGGATGAGATTGAATGTGAAAGAAGTAATAAGTAATTTAATAATTAATTTTAGAAATATAATTAGAAAAATACCTAAGAGAGTAAAAGCTATTTTAATAGCTATATTAATATTGATTTTAATAATTATTCTAATAGTTGCATTAGTAAAAGAAAGTAAAAAGCAAAAATATGTAGAATATGATGGAGAAAATTTAAGCGAAAGTAAATATCCAGGATATAAAGAGTTGATAGATAAATTATTAGAACAGCACCCAAATTGGACATTTACATTATTTTATACTAAATTAGATTGGGAAGAAGTAATAGAAAATGAAGGACATTCAGATAATAGAACATATCCTTTAAACTTAGTTCCAGATTCATCTCGATATCCAGAAGACTGGAAATGTGAAATAGATAGAGATAAAACCTATGACAATGGAACATGGCTATGTGCATCAGACAAAGCAATTAGATGTCAAATGGATCCTAGAAATATATTAAATGAAGATAATATTTTTCAATTTAAGGAACTATCATATGTAGAAAATGCACAAACAATAGAAGGTATTAATGAAATAACAGAAGATACTTTTTTAGAGGGAGAAAATATTTCAAATGCACTAATACAAGCAGGAAAAAATGCCAATGTTGATCCATATTTTATAGCATCAAGGTTAATTCAAGAACAGGGAAGAGATGGAACAACTTTATCTAGAGGATATGAATATAATGGAATGACCGTATACAATCCTTTTAATATAAGAGCAGTAGGAAATTCAGCAGAAGAAATAATCAAAAATGCAGCACAATATGCCTATGAACAAGGATGGGATACTTTAGAAAAAGCAATTATTGGAGGAGTAGATTTTGTAAAAGAAGGATATATAAATGTTGGACAAAACACTTTATATCTACAAAAGTTTGATGTAGTTAATCAAGATGGAGAATTGTATACTCATCAATATATGCAAAATTTGATGGCTCCACAATCTGAAGCAAGTAATATGCTTGAAATTTACCAAAGTTCTGATACAGTTGATGAAAGTTTAAATTTTATCATTCCTTTATATGAAAATATGCCAGAGGAAGTTTCAGAGAGATAAAATAATTTTATAAATATGATGCAACTACATAATGGTTGTATCATATAATATGCCACTATAGCTCAGTTGGTAGAGCAACGGATTCGTAACCCGTAGGTCAGCAGTTCGATTCTGCTTAGTGGCTCCATTTGAAAATAACTTAAGAAAATAACAGTAAAGACATGAAAAGTTTTAATAAAATATTTTGAAAGTTTAAGTATAGAAAACAGATTGAAAGAATGAAAAAGAAGGGGGTATCCTATTTTGAACACCCTCTTCTTTCAGATTTGACTACTGACATTCTTTAACAAGAATATCAAACTCTTCTTGAGTTTTCATTGCTATTATTTTGTCCTGACACTCTCTTTTGAAATAGAGAGTAGAAACAGTATCTAAAAAGTTAGCAAGATTTTTGCCGCAAGAGATGAACAAAAGTTCTATTCTGCTGCTGTACAGTCCTAATTCGTCGAGCATAATCATATACATGTTATCATTCGATGGACCTGCACAAAAAATTACTTTGTTTAATATTCCTTGAGCCACCGGATTTTTTCCAGCAAGCTTAAGAGCCTTATCCATAACTGTTTCCTCGGTTCCGTCAAATCTACTCCTCATGTGCAATCCTCCTAAAAAATATTTTTATTAAATGCTATTAAGTCCTCCTGTAAAAGCGAGGAATTATAATGATAACTATAATTATTATAACATATTTTACATAAGATGTAAACAATTTAATTAGAATCTAATTTGTATTATTTATTTCATCTATAATCTCGCTACCAGTCATCTCGCAAGGAATATTAATTCTTTTTATATAATCAGCATTAAAATCATTAGAATAGTTCATTCCTAAATCATACACTTGCATATCAATACCATTTAACTTTAAAGCCCACACTGTTTCTTTAGTATATGCACCATAAGGGTAAGCAAAGACTTTCAAATCTTTACTTCCTAAATTTTCTTCTATAATTTTATAAGATTCAATTACATCATCACGAATCATTCTAACAGAAAGTTTATCATAAAATACATGTCTTTTACTATGACTAAAAATATCTACAAGTCCGCTGTCTTGCATTTCTTTACATTGCTCCCAACTTAAATATCTTTTACCATCAATTTCTTTTCCTATTTTATCAGTAACAACGAAAATAGAAGCCTTCACATTATATTTTTTCAAGATAGGAAAAACATATTCATAATTGCTATAATACCCATCATCAAAATTAATTAAAATAGGCTTTTCTGGAAGAGATATTTTTCCATTAATTGCATCATTTAATTCTTGAAAAGAAATAAAAGTATAACCATTTTCTAAGAGAACCTTAATATTTTCCTCAAAACTTTGAGGAGTATTAATATAGTTAAAATTATCTGGGTCACTATCAGAAACTGTTGCTACAAAATCGTGATAAAGTAATATTGGAATTTTCACATTAGCATTATTACTTTTTTTAGCTTTAGGTAAAATAGCCAATACTGTCACAATTATTAAAATTAAAACTAATATAATAATCAAAAAAATTTTTTTCAAATTAATTCACCTCTTATATATAATATTCATTCAATATTTTTTTGACAAGTTTTTACATTTAATATCATTTTTCTACATCTTTCATAAGATAGTATAGGGGTGATAACAATGTTTTTAATATCAACTATGCTATCATTTGTGTATTTGATTTGTGCAATTTTTATAAATATTAATTGGATAAATGATATAGCTTGTTATTTTGGATATTTTCTATCAATATATCTAGTACTCTTCATAGCACTGATACCAGGCTTTATCTATATATTTATGCTAATTAACCTATTGTGGAATAAAAAAGAAAAGAAGACAAATAAGAAAAAAGAAGAAGATGTTACAATATTAATACCAATGTATAATGCAAAAAAATCAATCAAAGAAACAATAGAATCCATTAAAAAGCAAAAATATTGTGGAAAAATCTATATTAATATAATAGATGATGGCTCAACTGATGGTTCATTAGAACTATTAAAATCTATGAAACTAGGTCCAGAAATAACAATAATAGAATCAGAGCATAAAGGAAAAGCATATGCATTAAATGAGGGATTAGGACATGTAAAAACAGAATATACCATTACAGTAGATAGTGACACTGTTCTTCATCCACTAGCAGTTAGAAATATTATGCATAAATTATTAAATTCAAACAAAAATACAGCAGCAGTAGCTGGATGTATATTTGCTAAAAATGATAAAAGAAGTTTTATTACAAAACTACAAGAATGGGACTATACTTTGGGAA